>NZ_JCANQV010000250.1:0-8841 GCF_059553635.1 Candidatus Streptomyces philanthi | reverse complement strand
AGCACCCCGGCCCACGGCGGGCCGGTGACCGCGGGGGGCACGGTGACGTGCGCCGTGTCCTCCTCGATGCCGTCGAGGAGTTCCCCGGCCGAGACGGTGACGTCCAGGGCGGTGTCGTCGGCGAGCCGTGCCGTGCGGATCGCCAGCACCTCGAAGGACGGCGGCCGCCCGAAGACGGCGAGGACGCCGCCGCCGGCCTGGAGCCGGACGGCGGCGGCCCGGTCGTAGTGGATCAGCCGGGCCAGGAAGGCGGCCAGGTCGGCGGCCTCCCCGGCACCGGCCAGGCGCAGCGCCGTCATGCGGTGACGGCCCCCTCCCCGCGCGCGGCGTCGTCCGTGTACTCCTTCAGGTACGCCCGCTCCTCCGCGGTGATGCGCCGGGGACGCTGGGCCGCGAAGTCGTAGGGGACGACGATGGTCGAGGCGCGGACGTAGAGCGTGTCCTCGTCCTTGATCTCGTAGCGCACGGTCATCGACGCGGCGCTGATCTTCGTCACCCACAGTTCGATGTCCACCGGGGCGTGCCGGTGGACCAGCGGGCGTACGTAGTCGATCTCGTGCCGGGCCACCACGGACCCGCCGGTGAACGACGTACTGCCGTCCCCCGGCGCCAGCCGGTGCATGAAGTCGATCCGCGCCTCTTCGAGGTAGCGGACGAACACCGCGTTGTTGACATGGCCGAACGCGTCCATGTCCGACCAGCGCAGGGGGCAGGAGTAGTGATGCCGCACGCCGGTCAGCCCCGGGTGAGCTTCTTGTACGTGGCGCGGTGCGGGCGGGCGGCGTCCGCGCCCAGCCGCTCGATCTTGTTCTTCTCGTAGGACTCGAAGTTGCCCTCGAACCAGAACCACTTGGAGTCGCCCTCGTACGCCAGGATGTGGGTGGCGACGCGGTCGAGGAACCAGCGGTCGTGGGAGACGACGACGGCGCAGCCGGGGAAGTCCAGCAGCGCGTTCTCCAGCGAGGACAGGGTTTCGACGTCGAGGTCGTTGGTCGGCTCGTCGAGGAGCAGGAGGTTGCCGCCCTGCTTGAGGGTGAGCGCCAGGTTGAGGCGGTTGCGCTCACCACCGGAGAGCACACCGGCCGGCTTCTGCTGGTCCGGGCCCTTGAAGCCGAACGCCGAGACATAGGCGCGGGAGGGCATCTCGACCTGGCCGACGTTGATGTAGTCCAGCTCGTCGGAGACCACGGCCCACAGCGTCTTCTTGGGGTCGATGTTCTCGCGGCCCTGGTCGACGTAGGAGATCTTGACGGTCTCGCCGATCTTGATCTGGCCGGAGTCGGGGGTCTCCAGGCCCTGGATCATCTTGAACAGCGTGGTCTTGCCGGCGCCGTTCGGGCCGATGACGCCGACGATGCCGTTGCGCGGCAGGCTGAAGCTCAGGTCGTCGATGAGGACCTTCTCGCCGAACGCCTTGGAGAGGTTCTCGACCTCGACGACGACATTGCCCAGACGCGGGCCCGGCGGGATCTGGATCTCCTCGAAGTCCAGCTTCCGCATCTTCTCGGCCTCGGCGGCCATCTCCTCGTAGCGCGCCAGACGGGCCTTGGACTTGGCCTGCCGCCCCTTGGCGTTGGAGCGGACCCACTCCAGCTCGTCCTTGAGGCGCTTGGCGCGCTTGGCGTCCTTCTGGCCCTCGACCTTGAGACGGGTCTGCTTGGTCTCCAGGTACGTGGAGTAGTTGCCCTCGTAGCCGATGGCGCGGCCGCGGTCGAGCTCCAGGATCCAGCCGGCGACGTTGTCGAGGAAGTACCGGTCGTGGGTGACGGCGACGACGGTGCCGGGGTACTTCGCGAGGTGCTGCTCCAGCCACTGCACGGACTCGGCGTCCAGGTGGTTGGTGGGCTCGTCGAGGAGCAGCAGGTCGGGGGCCTCCAGCAGCAGCTTGCACAGCGCGACGCGGCGGCGCTCACCACCGGAGAGGTTGGTGACGGGCCAGTCGCCGGGCGGGCAGCCGAGGGCGTCCATGGCCTGTTCGAGCTGGGTGTCGAGGTCCCAGGCGTTGGCGTGGTCGAGGTCCTCCTGGAGCTTGCCCATCTCCTCCATGAGGGCGTCGGAGTAGTCGGTGGCCATCAGCTCGGCGACCTCGTTGAAGCGCTTGAGCTTGCCCATGACCTCCTTGGCGCCGTCCTGGACGTTCTCCAGCACCGTCTTGGACTCGTCCAGCGGCGGCTCCTGGAGGAGCATGCCGACGGTGTAGCCCGGCGAGAGGAAGGCGTCGCCGTTGGAGGGCTGCTCCAGGCCGGCCATGATCTTCAGGACCGTGGACTTGCCGGCGCCGTTGGGGCCCACGACGCCGATCTTGGCGCCCGGCAGGAAGCTGAGCGTCACGTCATCGAGGATGACCTTGTCGCCGTGCGCCTTGCGCGTCTTGCGCATCGTGTAGATGTACTCAGCCAAGAGAAACCGTCCGGGCAGTCTGGATCTGTCAGGTCTGTGTGCGGCTCCGCCGCGTGGGCCATGGTGCGGCGTGGCCGCGCGAGGGCAGATACACCCATCTTGCCGTATGCCCGTCGTGCCGCGGAAACGGGATTGCCCGGGGCGGACGCGGACGGCCCCGGAGCGCTGGTGCGCTCCGGGGCCGTGGACGCCGGGTCACCCGTCGTGCGGGGCGTCCGGCGGCCGGGCGGCCCGGGGCCGCCGTACGGTGATGCCGGTCACCTCACGGGTGCCGCTCCGGCTCACGCGTTGCCGGTCTTCTTCTTCCGCAGGAAGAACACGGCGCCGCCGCCGACCGCGACGAGCGCGACCGCGACACCCGCGATCACGGGGGTGGCGCTGCTGGAACCGGTCTCGGCGAGGTCGCCGCCGTTGCCGGTGGAGCCGCCGTTGTCACCGTTGCCGGTGGTGCCGCCGGCCGGGGCGGTGCTGCTGGGCTGGGGGCTGGGCTTGTCGCCACCGTTGCCGCCGGTGCCGTTGCCGGCGGTCTCGCAGTCCAGGACGCCGGAGAAGGTCTTGGTGAAGCCGCCCTCACCGGTGACCGTGATCTTGTAGGGCTGGTCCTCGCCGACCGGGATGGTCACGGTCTCCGACTTGCCCGGGGTGACCTCGTGGTCCTTGCCGGAGAGCTGGAAGCGGAACGTCTCGTCGCCCTGGTTGTCGACGGTGACGTCCACGCCGCCCTTGGAGCAGTTCTCGCGGGCGGTGACGGCCGGGACCGCGCCCTGCCTCTTCCAGGTGGCGGTGGCCTTGGCGGTGACGGTGGACTCGCTGGAGCCGGCCAGGATCTGGGTCTGGCTCTTGGCGTGCTGGCCGACGCCGGTGAAGACGCGGCCGACCGGGACCTTGGTGGCGGCCTGGGCGGTCAGCGAGGTGGCGCCGTCGGCCGCGCCCTTCGGCACGTCGAAGAACAGCTGGGAGTCGTTGACGGCGCTGGTGGCGGGCTTGCCGTCCTTGTCGACGACCTTGACGCCGGAGGGGGCGTCGGCGGCCGGGGCGACGGTGACGCTGTCGGCGTTGGTGTGCACGGTCACCGGGCCGAGGCGGTTGCCGGACTTGCCGGAGACGGCCGGCGGCGTCAGGGTCAGCGACGCCTGGGGCTCGTTGAGGTTCTCGGCGTTCTTCTGGAGGTAGTCGGCGAGCTTCTCGGCCGCCGGGTCGACCGCGTCCACCTTGACGTGGTCGGAGAAGCGCCAGATCGCGACCTGGGTGCCCGCAGCGGCGGTCTTCTCGCTGAGGGCGCCGGCGCCGGCCTTCTGGGCGAGCGCGGCCAGGTCGTTCACCTGCGGGTAGGAGTTCTGCAGGATCCAGCGGATCTTGCCGGCGTCCGGATTGTTGTGCAGGGACGACGCGCTCCAGGGAACCTCCTGGTACTTCGCCTGCTGCTGGGTCGGGTTGTGGACGTCGATGCAGTACGTCTGGAGCGTGCCGCCGTTGTCGACCGACATCTCGAACAGGCCCGCGCCGATGCCCTGGTTGCCGCCCGGACCGTGGACGACCGCCTTGTCGTAGACCTTCAGGCCGGACAGCGTGGCGGTGGCGCCCCCGTGCGTGGAGGTCACGTCGTCCGCCGCGGCCGGGCCCGCGACGGTTATCGCCCCCGCGGTGGCCAGGCCCGACGCCATGACCACCGCGGCAAGGCGGGCTGCACCCCGCCCCTTCATCGAAAGCATGAAATTCCCCTCTGGGCGAGGCGGTCGAGTGGAAATGCCTCGCCGGAAAGATCTCAGAGACTCAACAGCCGAACTTCTCAGCCCCCGTGAGTACGCGTCGGATCCTAGGTAGAAGAGCAGGGCATATTCCGCGATATGGGCCTCCCGTGCTCGTTCCGAATCGCAATCGTTACCGAGAGCGGGCACCCATGGTGCGGCATTATCGACAAATCTCCGGAACCTTTAGGGCACCGCTACCTTTTCCGGCATATCGATCACATCCCCCGACGCCCCCTCCGCGCCCCCGATTACGAGGTTTCCCAAGGCTGTTGAATTCCCAACCTCATCGTTTTCCCACCGCGTCGCGGGACGCCTTTCCGCCGCCCCCGGCGACCGGGCGCCGACTCCCGGAGGCCCGCCACGGGGCGGCGCCCCGGCCGGTTCCGGGGGCGGTACCGCCCCCGGCGCCGCCGCACCCGCTTCCGCCTCCACCGGAGTTGACGTCGTGGGTACCGTCTTGGTTGTCGCCCTCACCAGCACGTCCGCGACTTTTCCGGTCCCGTCCCGCGGCATCCCGCTCTCTTCGGCGCGACCGATTCCCGCACGCGAACCACCGCTTTCCCCGTACGGGAAATCCGCGCCCACATATGAAGGAATACCCTTCCCGCTAGGGGAATTCGGCCCTACTCCCCCTGGGCCGTTCTCCGGCAGCGCGCCGCTTTCCTGAGCCGTAACGACTTCTTCCCTCGGCGGAAGTGCCCTCGCGCGATTGCCCCTGCGGAACGCGGCGGTCCCGCGCGAGAGATCGTGGCCGATCGCGACGGCGTCCACCTCCGCGGCGAACCACCGCTGCCCGCCGCGCTCCGGCGGCTGCTCCCCCTCCCGCAGCCGCAACCTCCCCTGCACCAGCAGCGGTTCGCCCACCGCCACCGACGCCGCGACATGGTCGGCGAGGGCACGCCAGGCCCGGACCGTGTAGAAGCTCGTCTCCCCGTCGGCCCACCGCTCCCGCTGCCTGTCCCATCGCCGGGACGTCGCCGCCAGGCGGAACCGCGCCACGGGCACCCCCGCCGCCGTCCACCGGTGCTCCACCGCCGTCGCCGCGTTCCCCACCAGCGTCACCATCGTGTCGCTCATCGCACACTCCCCCGTCCACGCCGCCTCACACGACGCCGTCGTCCACCCCCGACACCGTTGCCGTGGGCCGTGATGAGCCCATGCTGCACGGTTCCGTCCAGGGCCGCTCGGGGCTGTGGACAAGCTCCCGACTGGGGAAAACTTCGCCACTCGTGTGGGGGAGGGGTGGGTGTGGGGCGGCCGGAGGAAGGACCGGAGCGGTCGTCCGGGAGCGGTCGTGCGGCGTCCCCGGCGCCGTCACATGCCGGTCGTGCGGTGTCGGTGGCCGGTCATCCCCCCGACGTCCTCACGTACTGCTCGCGCACCTGCTGGTAGCGGCGCAGTTCCGCGGCCATCGGGCGCAGGACGTGGGCGTGGCCCTGGTCCGCCGCGGCCTCCCGCAGCCGTCGTTCGGCCTCCTGGCCGTACCGGCGGGCCGGGCCGCGGGCCGCGACCGCGCCCAGCCACAGCAGTGCCGGGCCGCCCACCGCCCCGATCAGCACCGGCAGCACCGCGGACATCCATCCGGTGTCGACGATCCCGGTGGCCACGGCCAACACCCACAGCAGTCCGACGACTTGCAGAACACACATCAGCCCCTGCAACGCGGCCGCCACCGTCCACCACCGGGGCCGCGCCACCGGCCCGTCCCCCAGCTCCGCCTCGGTCTCCGCCGCCGCCTCGTCCAGGGCCTCCGGCAGCCCCGCCGCGCCCCGCCCCGCGGCCTCCCGTACCGCGTGCGCCCAGGAATCCGGCAGCCCGCACGCCGCCTCGGCCGCGACCCTCCGCACCGCCTGTTCCACGACGGGCCGCGCCGCCACCTTCTCCCGCGCCTTCCCCTGCACGGCGGCGTCCCCCACCTCTGCCCACCGCGCCATGTGCCGCCCCGGGGAACGCCGGCCTCGCCCCGCACCGGCGGCCGCTCCCGTCACACGTCCGCGTCCGCTCCCCGCGCTCCCTTCCACTTCCCGTGTCACCGGAAGGCCGGTCGCCCCGTCCCCTCCGTACGTCCCTTCGGCACCGCGCTCCGCCCTGCGCCGCTCACGCAACCGCGACCACGGTCCGCCACAGGCCCGTTCCGCGTGCCGCAGCCAGTCACGTTCCGCCGCGCGGCCGGTGGCCGCCGCGCCCACCGCCTCGGCCAGCCGCGCGTCGAAGTCCTCCCGTGCGCTCTGCGTCAGCCCGAACCGGCTCCCCGCCACATACACCGGCCGCAACCGCTCGGCCGTCGCGTCGAGGTCCGCCGCGATCCGCAGCGCCGCGGCGTCCCGTCCGGCGACGAACCGGCCCAGCGCGTACCGCAGTTCCCCGATGCCCGCACCGGTCGCCGCCGACAGCGCCAGCACCGTCGTACCGGGCTCACCGTGTTCGCCCAGCGCCAGCCCGTCCTCGTCCAGCAGCCGCCGCAGATCGTCCAACACCTGGTCGGCGGCCTCGCCCGGCAGCCGGTCCATCTGGTTGAGCACGACGAACATGACCTCCGCGTGGCCCGCCAACGGACGCAGATAGCGCTCGTGCAGCACTCCGTCCGCGTACTTCTCCGGGTCCACCACCCAGACCACCGCGTCCACCAGTTCCAGCAGCCGGTCCACCTGCTCCCGGTGGGAGGTCTCCGCCGAGTCGTGGTCGGGCAGATCGATCAGAACGAGCCCGTGCAGCAGGGTCGAATGATCCACCGAGGTATGACGGCGGTGCACGGGAACTCCCAGGCGGCGCAGCAGCCCCTCGACCCCCGGACCACCCGGCCAGACACACGCCACCGGCTCACTGGTGGTGGGCCGCCGCGCGCCGACGACCGAACAGTCCGCGCCCGCCAACGCGTTGAACAGCGACGACTTGCCACTGCCGGTCGCCCCGGCCAGCGCGACAACGGTGTACGCACCGGAGAGCCTGCACCGCTCGTCCGCCGCGTCCAGCACCCGCCCCGCCCCGTCCAGCGCCCCACCCTCCAACCGGGTCCGCGACAACGCGATCAGCTCCCGCAAGGCGTCCAACCGCTCCCGCACCACCGTCCCCCGGGGACGCGGGAGTTCCCCGGTGCCGGAGGGCGGGGGTGGTGGGTCTTGGGGTGCTGCTGGTGATTTGGGGGGTGTTGGGGCTGCTGTAGGGGGCTCTGGTGTCGCTTGCGTTGTCGTCTGTGCCTCTGATGTCACGGGCATCGTTGGCATCGTGGGGACCGCTGGTGTTGTCGGCGTCGTGCGGATCGTTGATGTCGCCGGCCCCTCTGGCGCCATGCGCGTCGCTGACACCGTCGACAACCTTGGCGTCGCGGGCCTCGCTGGCGCCGTCGGGGTCTTTGGCTTTGGCGACGTCGTGGGGACCACTGACGCCGCTGACGCCCCTGGCCTCTCTGTCGTCACGGGCACTGCCGGCACCGTTGGCGCTGCCGGTTTCGCGGGGATCGCTGACGTCGCCGATGCCCCGGGCGCCAAGGGCACTGCTGGCGTCGCCGGCGCTGTCGATTTCGCAGGGATCGCTGCCGTCGCCGCCGCCTCTGGCCTCATGGGAACCTCCGGTGTCACAGGCGTCGTCGGTGCCGCTGCAACCGCCGACGCCCCTGACGTTGTCTGCATCGTGGGCCTCGCCTGCCCCGTTGGTGCCCTCGTCGCCGGGTCCCGCCTTCCGCCCTGCACCGCTGTTCCGCGCCCCGACACGACCGTTTCACGCCCCTGCACCACCGATTCACGCCTCCCATTCGGCACGGCCGCATTTCGCCTCCCGTCCGACACGTGGGCGTCCTGTCTCCCGCCCGACGTAGCGGTGGCCTGCCTCCCGTCCCGCACGGGCCCTTTCCACTTCCCGTCCGACGCGGGCGCGTTCTGCCATCCCTCCGACGTGGAGGCATCCCGCCTCCCGTCCCATGCGGGCGCTTTCTGCGTTCCGTCCGGCGCAGGAACGTTCTGCTGTCCGACTGGTGACGCCGCGTCCCGAGCCCCGTCCGGTGCGACCGGCTCCCGCCCTGGCGCTACCGCACCCCGAGCCTCCTCCAGCGCTGACGCGTCCTGCCTCCCGTCCGGCACGGCCGTCTCGTACGCCCCGCCCAGCTGCTTCCCGAGCCGTTCCATCCCGTGCACCGCCTCCCTGGCCCCGCTTCCGACACCCCCGCCTTCCCCTGCGCCCTCCCCGCACGTCCCCGCCGCCTCCTTCGCCTCAGAAGGCGCCCCCGAGGTGTTTCCCGTACGAACCCTCGCCGTGTTCCCCGTCCCAGACCCCAGCCCCGCCCGTGGCCCTGGCTCTGGTGCCACACCCTGCACACCGGCCTCATCCCCACGCGTCTCCGCGTCGCGCGCAGGAGTCCCGGCCTCCTCAGCTGCCTGTGCGGCCAACTCCGATGCCCCGGCAGTCACACCAGCTCCGGACCACGCACGCGTCTGAGCTTCCGCCGTAGCTCCCGCTCTCATCTCCGGGCCACACCGCACATTTCCCGACGCTTCGGCCTCAGAGCGCTCCCCGGACCACGCCCGCGCCTCTCCCTCCGCGCGTCCTCGGGACTCCCGCACCGCTCCAGCCGCCCCAGCCCTCTCCGGCAACGGACCACACCCCGTGGCCCGCACCGCCTCACCCCGTGCCCCTGCTCCTACTCCTGCCTCCGCCCCAGCTCCTGCTCCGGCCCCGTCGCTCACTCTCTGCTCTG
>NZ_JCANQV010000249.1:0-8898 GCF_059553635.1 Candidatus Streptomyces philanthi | reverse complement strand
CCGGCAGGCCGCCCGGGTGGCGAAGGAGCGGGGGCTGCCCCCGGCGGAGGTCCGCGCGCTCGTCGCCCGGCACGTCCGGGGCCGCACGCTGGGATTCCTGGGGCAGCCGACCGTCAACGTCGTGGAACTGAACCAGGCCCTGGCCGCGTCGGCGCGCCGCCACCCGGGCCGTCAGCGCCCCTGAAGCGCCTTGGCGTTGTCGCCGAAGGACCAGCCCTTGGACCCGTCCCAGTTCAGCGACCAGGTCATCAGGCCCTTGAGCCCGTTGTCGTACTTCCCCCACGCCTGCGACACCTGGCCGGGCGCCATGTAGCCGCCGCCCGCGCCGGGCTGGGCGGGCAGGCCCGGGACCTGCTTGTCGTAGGGGACCTTGACGGTGGTGCCCTGGACGACGAGGCCCTTGTTGAGGCAGTCCGTCTGGGCGGTGAAGCCCTCGACCGTCCCGGCGGAGTACGAGTCGCCGGAACAGCCGTACATGCTGCCGTTGTAGTACTGCATGTTCAGCCACCACAGCCGGCCGTTGTCGGCGTACTTCTTGATGATGGGCAGGTAGGCGCCCCAGATGGAGCCGTAGGTCACGCTGCCGCCGGTGACATAGGCGGTCTCGGGGGCCATCGTCAGGCCGAAGCCCTGGGGCATCCGGTCGAGGATGCCGTCGATGATGCGGATGAGGTTGGACTGGGACGGCGAGAGCGTGGTGATGCTGCCGCTGCCGGAGAGGCCGGTCTCGATGTCGATGTCGATGCCGTCGAAGTTGTACTTCTTCAGGATCGGCACGATGGTGTCGACGAAACGGTCGGCGACGGCGGTGGAGTTGAGGTCGATTCCGGCCGTCGCGCCGCCGATGGACATCAGGATCGTCCGGCCGGACTTCTTCGCCTCGCACATCTCGGCCGGCGTCGCGACCTTCACACCGGAGTCCATGCCGTCCTCCCACAGCGCGGTGCCGTCCGCGCGGATGACGGGGAACGCCGCGTTGAGCACGTTGTAGCCGTGGTCGCGGATGCGCGCGTCGGTGATCGGTATCCAGCCGAGGGGCGGATGGACGCCGTTCGAGGCGCCGTCCCAGTTCTCCCAGTAGCCCTGGAGCACCTTGCCCGCGGGCTTTCCCTTGACCGCGCAGGTCTCCTCCCGCGGGGCGCTCTGCGCCGGGGCCGCGGCGACCAGCGTCTGGAGGGCGAACGCCGTCGCCAGGCCGGCTCCGAGCAGACGTGACCTTCTACGGGACATGCGGTGTTCCCTTCGTGCCGTGACGGGGCCGGGCGGGGGCGAGGGGTTTTCCGGGAAGCGCGTCCACCGCCCGGACGGTGGGGGGACGAGCGCGTACGGAGGTGCGGTGCGGCACACCGTAAAGTGGTCCAGACCTGTCGTCAATAGGTCTGGACCACAACGGATTCCGGTGCCACGGCCCGCCCGCCCGGCCCCGCGAGCACCCGCGTCCGGCCATCGCCTACAGTCGACGGGGTGATCACCTCCGACGACGTCCGGCGCACCGCGCTCGCCCTGCCCGGGACCACCGAGAAGATCGCCTGGAGCATGCCGACCTTCCGGGTGGCCGGGAAGATGTTCCTCACCCTCCCCGAGGACGAGACGTCGATGGCCGTCCGCTGCCCCCGCCACGAACGCGGCGAACTGGTCCTCGCCGAACCCGGCAAGTTCTGGGTCGCCGCCCACGAGGCGGGCTCCGCATGGGTGCGCGTCCGGCTGTCCGCGCTGGAGGACCTGGCGGAACTGCGCGACATCGTCGCCGACTCCTGGCGGCAGGCCGCCCCGCCCCGCCTCCTCGACGACGAGGCGGCACGCGGCTGACCGGCCGTCAGTCCGGCGGCGCCCCGAGGACCTCCCCCAGGTCATAGCCGACCGGCTCGGCGAGCTGCGCGTAGGTGCACTGGCCCGGCTCCCGGTCCGGGCGCCAGCGGCGGAACTGCGTGGTGTGCCGGAAACGGCTGCCCTGCATGTGGTCGTACGCCACCTCGACCACCCGCTCCGGCCGCAGCGGGACCCACGAGAGGTCCTTCTTCCCCGTCCACCGGCTCGGGCCGCCCGGCAGCCGGTCGGCGGCCTGGGCTTCCTCGCTCGTCCACCGCTCCCACGGGTGCCCCTCGGCGGACGCCATCCGCAGCGGCGCCAGCTCCTCCATCAGCTCCCGGCGCCGGCGTTCGGAGAACGCCGCGCACACCCCGACGTGCTGGAGCCGGCCCGCGTCGTCGTACAGACCCAGCAGCAGCGACCCCACGACCGGGCCGCTCTTGTGCGGGCGCAGGCCCGCGACGACGCAGTCGGCGGTCCGCTCGTGCTTGACCTTCACCATCACCCGTTCGCCCTGCCGGTAGGACAGCCCGAGCGGTTTGGCGACCACCCCGTCCAGACCGGCGCCCTCGAAGTGGTCGAACCACCGCCGGGCCAGTGCCAGATCCTCGGTGGCGGGCGCCGTGAACACCGGCGGCGCCGCCTCGCGCAGCGCCTCCACCAGCGCCGTTCTGCGGTCCCGCTGCGGCCGCGCCGTCAGCGCCTCGTCGCCCAGCGCCAGCAGGTCGAACGCGATGAAGCACGCCGGTGTCGTCCCCGCCAGCATCCGTACCCGCGAGTGGGCCGGGTGGATGCGCTCCAGCAGGGCGTCGAAGTCCAGGCGCCCGCCGCGGGCGACGACGATCTCCCCGTCCAGGACACAGCGCGCGGGGACCTCGGTCCGCAGCGCCGCGACCAGCTCGGGGAAATACCGGGTGAGCGGCTTGGTGCTGCGGCTGCCCAGCTCGACCTCGTCCCCGTCACGGAAGGCGATGGCGCGGAAACCGTCCCACTTGGCCTCGTACTGCATGCCGGGCGGGATCGCCGCGGCGCTCCTCGCCAGCATCGGCCGCACGGGCGGCATCACCGGAAGGTCCATGATCCCGATTGTGCGGGCAGAACACGGGCCCCGCCCGCCGACGGGCGCCGCCGGGCCGGGCGCCCTAGCGTGGGTCCATGGCAGAGACGCTGGAACTCACCGCCGGGGGCCGGACGGTCAGCGTGTCCCGGCCGGACAAGGTCTACTTCCCGCAGCGCGGCTTCACCAAGGGCGACGTGGTCCGCTACTACCTGAGCGTCGGCGACGGCGTGCTGCGCGCGCTCCGCGACCGACCCACCACTCTGGAGCGCTGGCCCGACGGCGTCACCGGCGGCTCCTTCTTCCAGAAACGCGCGCCCAAGAACCTCCCCGACTGGATCCCGACCGCCAGAATCGCGTTCCCCAGCGGCCGCCACGCCGACGAGATCTGCCCCGCCGAGACGGCCGCCGTCCTGTGGGCGGCCAACCTCGGCTGTCTGACCTTCCACCCCTGGCCGGTGCGCAGGAGCGACACCGAGCACCCCGACGAGCTGCGCATCGACCTCGACCCGCAGCCGGGCACCGGCTACGCCGACGCCGTACGGGCCGCCCTGCTGCTGCGCGACGTCCTCGACGGCGTGGGTCTGACCGGCTGGCCCAAGACCTCCGGCGGCCGCGGCCTGCACGTCCTTGTTCCCCTCGTCCCCGAGTGGGACTTCGTCCAGGTGCGGCGCGCCGCCATCGCCGTGGCCCGGGAACTGGAGCGGCGCGCGCCGGAGCACATCACCACCGCCTGGTGGAAGGAGGAACGCGGCGCCAAGGTCTTCGTCGACTACAACCAGACCGCGCGGGACCGCACCGTCGCCGGCGCCTACTCCGTACGGCCCCTGCCCCACGCGCCGGTCTCCGCGCCGCTGCGCTGGGAGGAGCTGTCCGACGCCGTGCCGGAGGACTTCGACCTGGCCACCATGCCCGCCCGCTTCGCACGGGACGGCGATGTCCACGCCGATCTGGACACCCACGCCTTCCGCCTGGACGCGGCGCTCGACCTCGCCGACCGCGACGAGCACGAGCACGGTCTCGGGGACCTGCCCTACCCGCCGGAGCACCCGAAGATGGCGGGCGAGCCGAAGCGGGTCCAGCCCAGCCGCGCCAGGAAGTGACCGCGCCGCCGACCCGTCACGCCTCCGGCTCGCCCAGGTCGTCCAGGAGCGCCGCGTCCCACAGCGGCCCCGCCTCCGCCGTGGCGGTCGGCTCCAGGCTCTGCTCCGTCCAGATCACCTTGCCGGACGGCGTGTACCGGGTGCCCCAGCGCTCCGCGAACCGCGCCACCAGGTACAGGCCGCGCCCGCCCTCGTCCGTCAGCCGGGCCCGGCGCAGATGCGGTGAGGTGCTGCTGCCGTCGGACACCTCGCAGATCAGCGTGCGGTCGTACAGCAGCCGGACCTGGATCGGCTCGCGCCCGTAGCGGAGCGCGTTGGTGATCAGTTCGCTGAGGATCAGCTCGGTGGCGAAGCCGGTCTCGGCGAGTCCCCATTCCGTGAGCCGGCGGGCGCACTCGGCGCGGACGCGCGGTACCGCGGCCGCGTCCGGCGGCACCTCCCACTCGGCGACGCGGTCGGGGGGCAGCAGCCGGGTACGGGCGACGAGCAGGGCGACGTCGTCGTCGCGGCGCGTCGGCAGCATCGCGTCGACCAGGGCCTGGCACAGCCGCTCCGGCGAGCCCTGGGGGTCCCCGTCCGGGCGGCCGGAGAGGGTCTGCCGCAGCAGGGTGAGGCCGGTGTCGATGTCCCGGTCGGGGGAGGTGACCAGGCCGTTGGTGAACAGCACCAGCCGGCTGCCCTCGGCGAGCGTCCAGGTGGCCGTGCCCCCGGGCGGGACGCCCACCCCGAGCGGCGGGGCGGCCGGGACCTCGGGGAACTCCACCCGGCCGTCCGGGTGCACCAGTGCCGGCCCGATGTGCCCGGCCCGCGCGACGGCGCAGTGTCCCGACACCGAGTCGTAGACGGCGTACAGGCAGGTCGCCCCGGTGATCTCCGCCTCCGCGCTCTCCTCGCCCACCGCGTTCGCGTGCTCCATGTCCATGCTGCTGACCAGCTCGTCGAGCCGGGTCAGCAGTTCGTCCGGGGGCAGGTCGAGGGCGGAGAAGTTCTGTACGGCGGTCCGCAGCCGGCCCATGGTCGCCGCCGCGTGCAGGCCCTGCCCGACGACGTCCCCGACGACCAGCGCCACCCGCGCCCCGGGCAGCGGGATCACGTCGAACCAGTCGCCGCCCACCCCGGCGCGGGCCGGCAGATAGCGGTGCGCGGTCACCAGCCCGGAATGCTCCGGCAGGGTACGGGGCAGCAGACTGCGCTGGAGGGTGACGGCCGTGGCGTGCTCGCGGGTGTAGCGGCGGGCGTTGTCGATGCACACCGCCGCGCGGGCGACCAGCTGCTCGGTGAACGAACGGTCCTCCTCCTCGAACGGCGGGGACGGCCATGCCCGCCAGAAGCAGGCCACGCCCAGCACCGTGCCCCGCGACCGCAGCGGCACGATCAGCGCGGAGTGGATGCCCTGACGCAGCAGCGCCACCCGGGTACGGGCGTACTCCGGGCCCGTCCCCGAGGTTTCCGCGACGCTCAGGTCCGCGTCCAGCAGGCTGCGCCCGCGCAGCGTCACCGTGGCCCGGGGGTCGCCCGGCGGTACCCGGAACATCGAGCCCGCCGCGGCCAGCGGGTGCTCGGAGCGCAGTCCGGCGGAGCCGGCGCGCAGGAACTCGGTGTCGCCCCCCAGCGGCTCCCCGCCCGCGGTCACCTCGGAGAACAGGTCGACGGTGGTGATGTCGGCGAAGCGGGGCACCGCGACATCGGCGAGTTCCTGCGCGGTACGGCGCACGTCGAGCGAGGTGCCCACCTGCGTCCCGGCGTCGTAGAGCAGCCGCAGCCGTCCCCGGGCGGCCTCGGCGCGGCCGGAGAGCGCCCGCAGCTCGGTGGAGTCGCGCAGGGTGGCGACGATGCCCGAGCGACCGTGGGTGCCCGTGCCCCGGGTGCTGACGGCCAGCAGTCGTTCGCCGGCCAGGACCACCTCGTCGGTGACGGGCGGGTCGGCGGCCAGCAGCCCGGCGACGCTGTCGGCCAGACCCAGCCGGCCGACGGGACGGCCCTCGGCGTCGTCCGGCAGTCCGAGCAGCCGCCGTGCCTCGTCGTTGGCCAGGACCAGGCGCCCGTCCTCCCCGATGATCAGGACGCCTTCCCGTACGGCGTGCAGCACCGCGTCGTGGTGCTCGTACATCCGGGTCATTTCCTCGGGGCCCATGCCGTGGGTCTGCCGCCGCAGCCGCCTGCTGACCAGGGCCGCGTTCACGGTGGTCAGGACGAGGGCGCCGATGGCGGAGCCGAGCAGGATGGGCAGCTGGCCGGTCCCGGCGTCGAGGCTGCCCACGCCGATGCCCGCGGTGACCTCCGCGATCACCCGGCCGCCGGGCCCGTGGACCGGGGCGGTCGTGGTGACCGACCGTCCCGAGGAGGTGGTGAGGACCTCGGTGACCGGCCGGGTGGGCAGCAGGTCGCGGCCCGGGACGCGCTTGCCGATGAGGGACGGGTCGGGGTGGGTGAGGCGGATGCCGTTCCGCCCGTACACGACGATCAGGTCCACCCCGGAGGCGGTGCGTGCCCGCTCGGCGCTGGGCTGGAGGACGGCGGTGGGGTCGGGGGAGGAGACGGCCGCCGCGGTGCCCGGCGCCTGGGCGAAGGACGTGGCGACGGCCAGCGTCCGGGCCCGGGCGTCGTGCAGGCTGTCCCGTCGCGTCTGCAGCAGCACGGCCACGGCGGTCGCCGCGATCAGCAGCACCGCCAGGCCCATCTGCCAGAGGAACACCTGGCCCGCGACGCTGCCGACGCGTGAGGAGAAGCGCCTCCGACCCCGGTCGGCGAACGAGCGGAGGACGCGCATCAGATACCCACCGAGTACCGATATGTCATGGCTTCTAGCATTATCCACCGTGCCGGAGATCGCGGCCGGGTGCACCGACCGGTCGGCCCATTCCGCTCACCCGCCCGTCCCGTTCTTTCCGCCCCCCGTGCACTACGGGAAACACACGTCCCTATCGTTACGACCGGATTCCTTGACGCGAACGTGACAATGACATTCACTCCAGCAGAGCCGGGCCGCGGCGCCGCGGCCCCTACGGGAGGCACGGGGAATGAAGGCACGACCGCACCGCATCGTCACCGCAGCACTGGCACTCGCCCTCGCCGGCCCCTTGGTGGCCTGCGGCGGCGGCCACCAGGACACGGGCGCCGTCCCGAAGGCCATCGGCCTGCTCCTCCCGGAGAAGAAGGCCGCCCGCTACGAGAAACTGGACCGCCGCATCATCTCCGCGAAGATCTCCTCGCACTGCCTGGAGTGCACCGTGGAGTACCGCAACGCCGAGCAGAGCGCCGACACCCAGAGGAAGCAGTTCAACGCCCTGGTCGACAAGGGCGTGAAGGTCATCGTCCTGGACCCCGTCGACGCGCGGGCCGCCCGGACCTGGGTGGACGCGGCGGCCCGGCAGGGCGTCAAGGTCGTCTCCTACGACCGGCTCGCCGAGGGCGACGTCGCCGCCTATGTCTCCTACGACAACGAGAAGATCGGCCGCCTCCAGGGACAGGCCCTCCTCAAGGCCCTCGGGCACCGCGCCGCCACCGCCGACGTCGTCATGATGAACGGTTCCCCCACCGACCCCAACACGCCCGCGTTCAAGAAGGGCGCGCACGCCGTCCTCGACGGCAAGGTCCACCGGATCGTCGCCGAGAAGGACATCGCCGAATGGTCCCCGGCCAAGGCCAGGAAGGAGATGGCGGACATCGTCGCCGCCCGCGGCGCGACGGGCTTCGACGCCGTCTACTCCGCCAACGACGGCATGGCGGGCGGCATCGTGGAGGCACTTGAGGCCGCCGGGGTCAAGAACGTGCCGGTCGGCGGGCAGGACGCCGAAGTGCCCGCCCTCAAGCGCCTGGTGACCGGCGAGCAGGCGTTCACGGTCCACAAGCAGGTCCGGCCCGAGGCGGAGACCGCCGCCGCCCTCGCCGTCCGCCTCCTGAAGGGCGAGAGCATCGCCTCACTGGCCCCCGCCACCGCGGCCAACGCCACGAAATCCGGCATACCCGCCCGCCTCTTCGACGCCCGGATCGTCACCGCCGACACCCTCAAGGACACCGTCGTCAGCGACGGCACCGTCCGCCCCGACTGGATCTGCACCCCGGCCCTGGCCGCCGACTGCAAGCGGCTCGGCCTGGAATGACCGCCCCGGTCCGGGCGGGACTCACGCCGGCCGTGCCGTCCGGACCAGCCAGTCGTACGCGGCCCGCGCCGTGAACCGCGCCTGGCCGCCCGGGAACAGCAGCCCGGCGGTCGCGAACCCCGGATCGTCCACCGTCGCGGGCACATAGGGCACCGCGATGCACCCCATCCCCGCCCGGTGCGCGGCCAGCGCACCGGGCGGCGCGTCCTCCACCACCACACACGAGCCCGGCGCCACCCCCAGCCGGCGCGCCGCCTCCAGGAACACATCGGGCTCCGGCTTGCCGTGCGCCACCTCCTCCGCCGAGACCAGCGTCGTCAGATACGCGTCCAGCCCCGTCGTGGCCAGCACCGCCACGATCGCCGCCCGGGACGACCCGGACGCCACCGCCATCGGATGCCCCGCCGCGTGCAGCCGCTCCACGAACTCCCGCATCTGGGGAAAGACCTCGGTCCCGGCGCCGGCCAGCTCCAGATAGGCCCGGTTCTTCGCGGCCAGCAGCTCCTCCACCGGCGCGTCGATCCCGTACGTGGCGGCCAGCGTCTCCAGGGTCTCGCGGGTGCCGATCCCGATGAACCGGGTGTGCTCCTCCCAGCCGAAGTCCGTCACCCCGTAGGAGGCCAGCACCCGGCGGCCCGCCTCGTAGTAGTTCGGCTCGCTGTCCACCAGCGTGCCGTCCAGGTCGAAGAGGACGGGGGTGGGGTGCGCGGCGGAGGCCGGAGGGGCGGACGGGGACGCGGAGACGGGACGTGTGGTCATGCTCCCCAGCATGACAAGAACACGGGCGGCGCGGCCGCGCGGGAGCGCCCGGCGTCACACCCGGGTC
>NZ_JCANQV010000248.1:0-8946 GCF_059553635.1 Candidatus Streptomyces philanthi | reverse complement strand
CCGTGTACGGCCCGCACGCCCGCCCCGTGGCCAGCACCACCACCGACGTCATCGCGGCCAGCCCGTACGCCGTGGTCACCAGCGACATCGTGCCCTGGGACGTCTCCAGGGACCGGTTGAAGTAGTCCGTCACCGCCAGCGACACCACCACCCGCACCGTCAGATACAGCTGCACCGCGCCGAACACCAGCAGCGCGCCCCGGACGTCCCGCCGCCCCCGGTAGGCCGACACCCCCAGCACCAGCAGGGCGACCACCGACCCCACGGCCGAGAACTCCGGTGTCAGGGACGGCAGCGGAGTGCCCGTCACCGACGCGTCGACCACCGCGCGCAGGAACCGCCCGCCGTCCGTCTCCCCGGCGACCAGGTCCGACACCGTCCAGGCCAGCCGCACGAGCCCCATCACCAGGAACAGCACCCCGCAGATCCGCGACGGACGCAACCGCCACGTCCCGTCCCACGGGCACCCGTCACGGCCGCGGCGCCCGGCCGCCGGCCGCATCGCCACCGCCACCACCAGGCCCGTCACCAGCCCCAGGCCGCGCGTGGCCAGCACCCAGCCGCCCAGCGGATCGACCGCGTACCGCCCGCGGTACCCCGCGTCCCACAGGCCCACGCACTCCCGCAGCGACACCGCGAGCAGCACCCCCGCCAGCAGCAGCGCCGCACTGCGGGCCACCCGCCGCCCGGCCAGCGCCGTCACCGCCACCGCCCAGAACGCCACCGTGAACGCCCACTCGTACGGGCCGAGCAGCGGCGCCGGAGCGCCCGCCCCCGGACGGAACAGGTCCTCGGCGATGTCCCACGCCGACCCGCCGGAGCGCCGCGCGTCGTACACCGCCCACGCCGTCAGCACCGTCCCGTACGCGGCCAGGCACACCCCCGCGGCCAGATACCCGCCGCGATGCTCCGCCGCGGCGCGCCCCGGGCCCGGACGGACGTCCCGCACGCCGCCGTCCCGCATCACCATGACCGCCCCCCGCTCCGCCTGCACCGGCCGCCGTACCGGCCCGTTCCGTGCCGCAGCCTCACTGTGTCAAGGACGGTGTGCGGTGCGGTGGAGGTTCCCACCCGTGTGTCGTGCGGGACGGGGCGCGGCGACGCCCGTCGCTCCGGCCTCCGTCCCGGAAGCGGACCACGGGCCCGGACACCCGCCCGGTTTCCGGGACGGCGGGCCCCGGAGCGGGAAGAACACGGGTATGGCGAGCTTCGGGGGCGAGGGCCGGCTGCTCGGTGGCCGGTACCGCCTGGAGGGATGGCTGGGACGCGGCGGTATGGGCACGGTGTGGCGGGCGACCGACACCCTGCTCGACCGTCAGGTCGCCGTCAAGGACGTCCGCATGGAGGACGGGCCCGACGGTCCGGGGGCGAGGGTGCGGCGCGAGCGTGCGATGCGGGAGGCGCGGGCCCTCGCCCGGGTCCGGCACCCGCATGTGATCGTCGTGCACGACGTCGTCGAGGAGGACGGCAGACCCTGGATCGTGATGGAGCTGGTCGAGGGGCAGTCGCTCGCCGAACGGCTCGCCGGGGGCGGCCCGCTCGCCCCGCGCGAGGCGGCCCGGATCGGCGTGGCGCTGCTGGGCGCGCTGCGCGCCGCCCACGCCCGCGGGGTGCTGCACCGCGACCTCACGCCCGCCAATGTGCTCGTCGAGCGGGGCACCGGTCGGGTCGTCCTCACCGACTTCGGCGTCGCCCGCCTGTCCGGCACTCCGACGCTGACGGAGGCCGGGGCGTTCGTCGGCTCGCCCGAGTACACCGCGCCCGAGCGGATGGCCGGCCGGACGGCGGGCCCCGAGGCCGACCTGTGGTCCCTCGGGGTGCTGCTGTGCGCGGCCCTCAGCGGCGTCACGCCGTTCCACCGCGACTCGCTGGCCGGGGTGCTGGACGCCGTCGTCCACGACGACATCGCCCTGCCCGAGGAGGCCCGGCCGCTGCTCGCCGTCGTCCGCGGCCTGCTCGAACGCGACCCGGGCCGGCGGCTGGGGCCCGGGGCGACGGAGCGGATGCTGCGGGGCTACCTCCGCTCGGGCCGCACCCCGGCGCGCGAACCGGGGCGCTTCGGGGAGCACGGACGCGGGCGCACACCAGGGCACGGGCACGGGCCCACGCCGGCGTACGGGCCCGGCGTACGCGCCCCGGCCCCGGCACCGGCGGGCGGTCACCACCCCGGGGTCCCCATCCCGGACGCCTTCGACGACCGGGCCCTGGCCGCCGTCCGCCCGCAGCCCCCGCACACCCACCGCACCCGCACCGTCCTCCTCACCGTGCTGGCCGCCGCCCTTCTGGTGGTCCTGGGGGCCGTTCTCCTGGCGGGGGTGGCGGTCGGCGGCGCGGGGGAGTGGTAGGGGGCGCGGACGCCCCCGGGGCCCGGCGGTCGCTGCCCGGAGACGGCGGCCCGGGGGCGCGGCCCGCCGCCCACACCCACCGCATCCCCCCTGACCAGCCCCAATGCGGCCAGCGTTCACTGGCGCGCTCCCGCCGTCCCGGAAAAGCTGTTACCGCCGGGTACACAAAGCGCCCGCGGGCGAATACCCTCGCCCGCATGACGGACACGCTGGACACCGGAACGGCCGCTTCCTCCCAGGGCGTTGCCCCCCTCGCGCCCCTCGACGGCAATCCGGTCGTACGCGCCGCCCCCGGCGCCCGGACCGCGGCCGATGTGGTCACCCCCGAGGTGGCCGCCCGCCTCACCCGGGGAGTGACCGGCAGCGGGCGTACCGCCAACCACGCCCCCTTCACCGGGGAGAAGCTGGCGGACCTGCCCGAGTCCACCCCCGAGGACATCGCCACCGCCTTCGCCCGGGCCCGCGCCGCCCAGGAGCGCTGGGCGCGGGTCCCCGTGCGCCGGCGCGCCGCCGTCCTGCTGCGCTTCCACGACCTGCTGCTGCGCCGCCAGGACGAGGTGCTGGACCTGATCCAGCTGGAGACCGGCAAGGCCCGGCTGCACGCGCACGAGGAGATCCAGGCCGTCGCCGTCGCCGCCCGCCACTACGGACGCGTCGCACCCGCCCTGCTGCGCCCCAAGGGGCACACCGGCGTCGTACCGGTCCTGACCAAGGTCACCGAGCTGCGCCAGCCGCGCGGTGTCGTCGGCCAGATCGCCCCCTGGAACTACCCCCTCGAACTCTCCGTCGGCGACGCCCTGCCGGCCTTCGCCGCGGGCAACGCCGTCGTCATGAAGCCCGACACCGAGACCGCGCTCACCGCCCTGTGGGCCCGCGAGCAGATGATCGAGGCGGGGCTGCCGGAGGACGTGTGGCAGGTGGTGATCGGCGAGGGCCCGGTCGTCGGCCCGGCCGTCGTCGCGCACGCCGACTACGTGTCGTTCACCGGCTCCACCCGCACCGGCCGCGAGGTCGCCCGGGGCGCCGCCGACCGGCTGATCGGCGCCTCCCTCGAACTCGGCGGCAAGAACGCCATGCTGGTCCTGCGCGACGCCGACCTCGACAAGGCCGCGGCGGGCGCCGTCCGCGGCTGCTTCTCCTCCGCCGGCCAGCTGTGCATCTCCATCGAGCGGCTGTACGTCCACGAGTCGGTCGCCGACGACTTCCTCCAGCGGTTCGCCGCCCGCACCCGGGCGATGCGCCTGGGCACCGCCCTCGCCTACGGCGCCGACATGGGCTCCCTGGCCGGCCCCCGGCAGCTGGAGGCCGTCACCCGGCACATCGAGGACGCCGTCGCCAAGGGCGCCGAGGTGATCGCCGGCGGCCGCCCCCGTCCCGACATCGGCCCCTACTTCCACGAGCCCACCGTTCTCGACGGCGTCGGCCCCTCGATGGCCGTCTGCGACGAGGAGACCTTCGGCCCCGTCGTCTCCGTCCACCGCTTCCGCGACGAGGACGAGGCCCTGGCCCGCGCCAACGCCACCCCCTACGGCCTGAACGCCAGCGTCTGGACCAGGGACGGCCGCCGCGGCCGCGCCCTCGCCGCCCGCCTCCGCGCCGGCACCGTCAACGTCAACGAGGGCTACGCCGCGGCCTACGGAAGCGCCCGCTCCCCGATGGGCGGCATGGGCGACTCGGGCCTGGGCCGCCGGCACGGCGCGGAGGGCCTGCTCAAGTACACCGAGGCCCAGACCGTCGCCCACCAGCGGGTGATGCCGCTCGGCCCGTCGTTCGGGATGACGGACGAGCAGTACGCCCGGTTCATGACCCGCAGCCTGCGCGCGCTGAAGGCGCTCCGGCTGCGCTGAGACGCCACCGACACCCCAGGGAGAGCCAGTGCCCCAGGATCACCGTGCCCGGAACCGGGACCCGGAGCGCGCCACCGGGCCCGGCGACGACGCCCACGACTACGACGTCCTCGTCATCGGCTCCGGCTTCGGCGGCGCGGTCTCCGCCCTGCGGCTGACCGAGAAGGGCTACCGCGTCGGCGTCCTGGAGGCCGGCCGCCGCTTCACCCGCGACACCCTCCCCAAGAGCTCCTGGGACCTGCGCGACTACCTGTGGGCCCCGGCGCTCGGCTGCTACGGCATCCAGCGCGTCCACCTGCTCGGCAATGTCATGGTGCTCGCCGGCGCCGGCGTCGGCGGCGGCTCCCTCAACTACGCCAACACCCTCTACGTCCCCCCGAAGGAGTTCTTCGAGGACCGCCAGTGGGGACGGATCACCGACTGGCAGGAGGAACTGGCGCCCTACTACGACCAGGCCCGCCGGATGCTCGGCGTCCGACTCAACCCGACGACGACGCCCTCCGACGTCCACCTGCGGGCCGCCGCCGAGAAGATGGGCGTCGGCGACACCTTCCACCTCGCCCCCGTCGGCGTCTTCTTCGGCGACGGGCAGGACGCGGACGGCGCGGTGCGGGCCGCGCCGGGCACCGAGACCGCCGACCCGTACTTCGGCGGCAAGGGACCGGCCCGCCGCGCCTGCACGGAGTGCGGCGCCTGCATGACCGGCTGCCGCCACGGCGCCAAGAACACCCTCACCGAGAACTACCTCCACCTCGCGGAACGCGCCGGCGCGGTCATCCACCCGATGACCACCGTCGTCACCCTCACCGAGGACTCGCGCGGCGGCTTCGCCGTCGGCACCCTGCCCACCGACGCCCGCCGCGAGGGCCGCGGCCGCACCCTCACCGCCCGCCGCGTCGTCGTCGCGGCCGGTACGTACGGCACCCAGACCCTGCTGCACCGGATGAAGGACAGCGGCCTGCTGCCCGGGATCTCCGACCGGCTGGGCGAGCTGACCCGTACCAACTCCGAGGCCCTGGTCGGCGCGCAGACCACCCCCCGCCGCTACCGCCGCGCCCACGGCACCACCCCCGACTTCAGCCGAGGGGTGGCGATCACCTCGTCGGTCCACCCCGACGCGCACACCCACATCGAACCGGTGCGCTACGGCAAGGGCTCCAACGCGATGGGCGCGCTCTCCGTCCTCCAGGTGCCGCTCGTCGCACGCCGCGGCGCCCGCGCCCTGGCCTTCGCCGCCCGGTGCGTACGGCACCCGACGCTGCTGGCCCGCTCGCTGTCCAACCACCGCTGGTCCGAGCGGTCCATCATCGGCCTGGTCATGCAGTCCCTGGACAACTCCCTGACGACGTACCGCAGGCCCGGCGGCCTCGGCAAGGGGCTGCTCACCGCCCGGCAGGGCCACGGCGCGCCCAACCCCGAGCAGATCCCGGAGGCGGCGCGGGCGGCGACCCTGCTCGCCGAGGAGATCAACGGTTTCGCGGGCAGCAATGTCGGCGAACTGCTGGGCACCCCGCTGACCGCGCACTTCCTGGGCGGCTGCGCCATCGGGGAGGACCCGGACCACGGCGTCATCGACCCGTACCACCGTCTCTACGGCCACCCGGGCATCTCGGTGGTCGACGGCGCCGCGGTCTCCGCGAACCTCGGCGTCAACCCGTCGCTGACGATCACGGCGCAGGCCGAGCGGGCGATGTCCCTGTGGCCGAACAAGGGCGAGGAGGACCCGCGCCCCGCCCCCGGGCAGCCCTACCGGCGGGTGACCCCGGTCGCCCCGGTCGCCCCGGCCGTCCCCGACGACGCGTTCGGCGCCCTGCGGCTCCCGCTGCTGCCCGTACCGCGGGTCCCGCCCAAGGAGACCGGCGGGGCGCGGCCACAAGCGCGGGGCGCGGAGGCGTAGGGCCTGTCGTCGTGAGGCGGGCGGGGGCGTGACGTCAGCCCCTGCCCCCGGGCAGAGCGAAGGGCCCCGGTACGCCGTCCGCGGAGGGGGAGTGCGGACGGCCACGGGGCCCTTGGCTTTCGGCGCCGACGTCAGGGCAGCGTCGGCACCGAGGGGCGGCGCTGGGGGGTAGCGCCGCTGGCTCTGGTGGTGCCCGTCCGGCAGGCGGACGGGGCCCTGCGCCCGCGCTGGCCGAAAGTGGCCGTTACGCGGGGTAATGCTTTTCCGGGCGGCAGGACCGGACACCACGCCCGGTTCCCCTCCCGCCACAGAGGGTCGCACGAGAGGCATCGTGCTGGATGCGCCTCGTCCGGCGCAACCGTTTCGACGGATGCGGCCGGTCCCGGGCGTCCCCAGGACCGACCACCCCATCGGAAGGCGACCGGTCCGCTGTCCCCTGCTGACCGGCCACCGCACCGGAACGAGGTCCCACGACACGGGCCGCGTCAAGCGGCCGCGTCTCACCGTTCCGGCGTTCCGCCCACGGGGCGGCGTCTACGCGTAGTCCTGCAAGGCCACGTCTGGCTGGCGTGGCACCGGGAACAACGACCCCTCGCGGCGGCCGGTCACGCGCCGTACGGGTGAGAGGACAACCGAACTCAGATCCGGCCACTGCACCCGGCGCGCCACCGCCCGAACCGCTCAGATCCGGCCACGCGACAGCTCCAGCAGCGTCATCGCCAGCGCGGTACCGGGGCGGCCGAGCTGCGCGCGGTAGTGATCGAGGATCTCCATCTCGCGCGAGAGGTTCACCCGCCGCCCGCCGGACGCGATCCGCTCGCGCTGGATGACGGCCGAGACGGCCATCCGCTCCTGCACAAGGCCGATGATCCGCCCGTCCAGCTCGTCGATCCGGCTCCGGGCGTCGGTGATGACGCCCACCGCCTCCGGGGTGCGCGCGCCGGTCTCCGTGGCCTTGGCGGCGGGGGACGTCGTGGTGTCGGTGCTCATCGCGGTGTCTCCTGGGGTGTGGGCGGCTCCCCGGGACGACGGCCCGACCACGCACGAACGCCCCGGACCTTTGTCGGCCCGGGGCGCCTGGGAAGTCGCTCGTCAGTGGATCAAGCAGCACGACCATGGCAGCCGGACGGGCCGGTGCCATAGGTAAAGACGAAGGTCAGCTGCTGGTACATGGCGCTCAGTATGGGCCCGTTAGGATGGAAAGTCCAACCCCCTGTTCCACACCGCCGGAAGGCCGCCGAAGTGCCATCTGCACCCCCTGCCGCACCGGACGTCGTCCTCGTCGTCGACTTCGGCGCGCAGTACGCCCAGCTCATCGCCCGACGCGTCCGCGAGGCACGCGTCTACAGCGAGATCGTGCCGTCCACCATGCCGGTGGCGGAGATGCTCGCCAAGAAGCCCAAGGCGATCATCCTCTCCGGCGGTCCCTCGTCGGTGTACGCCGAAGGCGCCCCCAGCGTCGACCGTGCCCTGTTCGAGGCCGGTGTCCCGGTCTTCGGCATGTGCTACGGCTTCCAGCTGATGGCCACCACCCTCGGCGGCACCGTCGACAACACCGGTGCCCGCGAGTACGGCCGCACCCCGCTCACCGTCTCCCGCCCGGGCTCCACCCTCTTCGAGGGCACCCCCCAGGAGCAGTCGGTGTGGATGTCGCACGGCGACGCCTGCTCCGCCGCCCCCGAGGGCTTCACCGTCACCGCGTCCACGGACGTCGTCCCGGTCGCCGCCTTCGAGAACGACGAGAAGAAGCTCTACGGCGTCCAGCACCACCCGGAGGTCATGCACTCCACGTACGGCCAGCAGGTCCTGGAGCACTTCCTCTACCGCGGTGCCGGCATCGAGCCGAACTGGACCACCACCAACGTCGTCGACGAGCAGGTCGCCGCGATCCGCGCCCAGGTCGGCACGAAGCGCGCCATCTGCGCGCTGTCCGGCGGCGTGGACTCCTCGGTCGCCGCTGCCATCGTCCAGAAGGCCATCGGCGACCAGCTGACCTGCGTCTACGTCGACCACGGCCTCCAGCGCAAGGGCGAGTCCGAGCAGGTCGAGAAGGACTTCGTGGCCGCCACCGGCGTCCAGCTGAAGGTCGTCGACGCCGAGGAGCGCTTCCTGACCGCGCTGGCCGGGGTCACCGACCCCGAGCAGAAGCGGAAGATCATCGGCCGGGAGTTCATCCGCGTCTTCGAGCAGGCCCAGGCCGAGCTGGTCGCCGAGGCCGGCGCCGAGGGCGAGGAGGTCGCCTTCCTCGTCCAGGGCACGCTCTACCCGGACATCGTCGAGTCCGGCGGCGGCACCGGCACCGCCAACATCAAGTCGCACCACAACGTCGGCGGACTCCCCGACGACATCGAGTTCGAGCTCGTCGAGCCGCTGCGCAAGCTGTTCAAGGACGAGGTCCGGATGGTCGGCTCCGAGCTGGGCCTGCCCGACGCCATCGTCCAGCGGCAGCCGTTCCCCGGCCCCGGCCTGGGCATCCGCATCGTCGGCGAGGTCACCAAGGAGCGCCTGGACCTGCTGCGCGAGGCCGACGCCATCGCCCGCGAGGAGCTGACCGCCGCCGGTCTCGACCGCGAGATCTGGCAGTGCCCGGTCGTGCTGCTCGCCGACGTCCGCTCGGTCGGCGTCCAGGGCGACGGCCGCACCTACGGCCACCCGATCGTGCTGCGCCCGGTCTCCTCCGAGGACGCCATGACCGCCGACTGGACCCGGATGCCGTACGACGTCCTGGCCCGGATCTCCACCCGCATCACCAACGAGGTCGCCGACGTCAACCGCGTCGTCCTCGACGTGACCAGCAAGCCGCCGGGCACCATCGAGTGGGAGTGACCTCCACGGTCCCCCCGACGTGAACGACGCC
>NZ_JCANQV010000247.1:0-8959 GCF_059553635.1 Candidatus Streptomyces philanthi | reverse complement strand
GGCACGGCCCCCAAGGGCGGCACCGCGGCGGCGAACGCCTCCGTCCGCCGGTGCACCACCTCCTCCATGACGGCGGGCTGGGGCTCCGATGGTGGCGGCATCCCCGACATGAAGAGCGACGAGCAGCAGATCGCCACGGTATGGCTCAAGAACACCGGCAAGACCACCTGCACCCTCAACGGCTTCCCGGGCGTCAGGATCATGTCCGACGTCCAGTACGACCTGCCGCGCTCGTCGAAGAAGCCGGTCACCGTCACCCTCAAGCCCGGTGAGCACACCAGCTTCTCCATGGCCCTCATGCCCAGCACCCACAGTGACGACCGGAGGGTCGTGCCGGGCCTGTTCCTGATCACCCCGCCGAACGAGAAGCAGCACTTCCAGCTGAAGTGGCCCTACGGCGGCGCCATCCTGGACCAGTCGGGCGCCACCCACCCGGGTTCCTACGTCAACCCGGTCAACGTCTACTGACCTTGCCTCCCCCCCCCACGGCTGAGCCCCGGGCCCCGGTCCGGGGCTCAGCCGTTCCGGCTCCGCCCCCGGAGGCGTCCCGTGGTTGATCGGCTGTTGACCGGCCTGCCGCAGACTCTCCGCAGCACACGGCACCGCTCCGGGCCCCACCGGCCCCGCTCGGCGCGCGGGTGCCCGACGGGAAAGTGAGAACGGTTTGTCTTTCGGGAACGTCCTCCGGACGCGGAGACTGGCGGCGGGTCTGTCGCTGGACGCGCTGTCACAGCGGACCCATTGCGGCGAGGAGCAGCTGCGCCGGATCGAGACCGGCCGCACCCCCGCCTCCGACGAACTGGCCCAGCGGTGCGACGAGGCCCTGCGGGCCCGCGGCCTGCTGCTCCGCGCCCACCTCGGCCTCCCCGGGCGCCCCCGCGGCGCCCTCCCGCGCCCCGCCCGGCTGCCGTCCCCCGACCTGTGCTTCACCGGCCGCGACCGGGATCTCGCCACCCTCGACAGCGTGGTCTCGGCCATCGACGGCACCGGTAGCGCGACGACACGGCTCGTGGTGGTCGACGGGATGCCCGGCGTCGGCAAGACGGCGTTCGCCGTCGCGTGGGCGCACCGCGCCGCCGCGGCGTTCCCCGGGGGCGTCCTCTTCCACGACCTGGGCGCCTACGGGCCGGACGGCACGGGCACCGGCCTGTCCGACGTACTGGCCGGTTTCCTGCGCACCCTGGGCGTGGCACCGGGCGCGGTGCCGGAGGCCGCCGAGGACCGGGCCGCGCTCTACCGGAAGCTGCTCGCCGGCAGCCGGACGCTCGTCGTCCTCGACAACGTCGCCACCGCCGCGGACGTCCATGCCCTGCTGCCCGGGTCCCCGCACTGCGTGGTCCTCGTCACCAGCCGGAACCGGCTGCCCGGTCTGGTGGTCCGGGAGCGTGCGGTCCGGCTCACCCTGGAGCCGCTGTCCCCCGCGGAGTCCTGCGCGTTGCTGCACACCGTCACCGACGGCACCGCCCTTCCCACGCGGCACGCCGACCCCCGTACCGTCCGGGAGCTGGCCCGGCACTGCGACCATCTGCCGCTCGCCCTGCGCCTCGCCGGGGAGCGCTGCGCGACCGGGCAGTACGTCCGTCCGGACGATCTGCTCGCGGAGCTGACCGAGGGGCCGGGCCCGCTCGCGGTCCTGGACGGCGGGGGCGGGGCGGCCTCGATCCGCTCGGTGCTCTCGTGGTCCTACCGCACGCTGGAGAAGGAGGAGGCCCGTGCGTTCCGTGTGGTCGCGCCGCGCTCCCGTACCGGGATCACCGTCGACGCCGCCGCCGACCTCCTCGGCGTCCCCCGTCACCGCGCCTCCCGCCAACTGGACACCCTCTTCCAACTCCGCCTGCTCTCCGTGACACCCCCGGGCCGCTACCACGCCTCCTCCCTCGTCGGCGCCTACGCGGCGGAACTCGCCGCGGCGGGGTGAAGGGACGGTGGGGACGGGGGTGTTGCCGGGGTGGGTGGGGTGTACGTGGTGTACGTGGCTGCTGTGAGCTGTGGCGTACGTGGCGGCTGCGGGTTGTGGCGTACGTGATGGCGAGCGCCCCGGCCGTCGCGCCGTGCGACGCCCGCACCACCCCCAACTCCCCTCCCTCTACGCCCCATCCGCCGCCCTCTCCCCGCCCTCACCTCCCCTCCCCCGGCGAAAGCAAAACGGTCGCTCTATATTCTTTGCCTCCGTGAGCGCACCGCGGCGGCGGTGACGTGGGGGAAGGAGCCACCAACACCGTGCAGGAAGCGTCCCGGACACCACCCCTGGCCGCGTTCTCCCGGCAGCTGTTCGGGCATCTCCCGCGCGCCGACCAGCGCCGTTGGGCCCATGCCTATCTCCAGGCGCTGCTGAGCACCCCGGGCCGCAAGTCGGTGAGCCGGCTGGCCGCGGCGGTCTCCGGGACGGCCACCGCCGCGCTCTCCCTCCAGCAGTTCGTCAACAACAGCCCCTGGAGCTGGGAACCGGTACGCGGTGAACTCGTCCGCTGGACGCAGCAGCGGACCACCGCCCGCGCCTGGACCTTCGGAGTGGCGCTGCTGCCCAAGCGGGGCGCCCTCTCCGTGGGCGTCCACCGCCGCCAGGACCCGGCGACCGGACGTACCGTCAACTGCCAGGCCGCCATGGCCCTGTTCCTCGCCACCGGCACCTCACAGATACCCGTCGACTGGCGGCTGCACCTGCCGCACCAGTGGACCGAGGACCACGCCCTGCGCCGCCGCGCCCGGATACCGGACACCGTGCGGTACCGCCCCCTGTGGGCGCACGCCCTCGACATGCTCACCACTCTGGCCGCGCGCCAGCCGCTCACCACCACGCCCGTCGTGGCGGACCTCAGCCGGTGCCGCGAGGCCCTGGACCTCGTACGGGAGTTGAGCCGCCGGGGATGCGCGTTCGCGGTCGCGGTGCCGGGGTCGCTGCCGGTCGGGCCCGCCACCGGGACGGGCGTTCCGCTCGTCCGCCGTACGGAGGCGCCCGCCACCGTCGCGTGTTTCCTCGGCGCCCCCGGTGGCGCGCCGCACACCGCGACCCTCACGGGGCACGACGGGCGCCCGCACCCCGTCCGCGTACCGACCGGCACGGTTCGGTTGCCGAACGGCGCCCGCCCCGGGGGCACGGGCCGGCACGTCTACCGGGTGTTCGCCGAGCCTCGTCCGCTGGGCGGACGCCCCGCCCGCATCTGGCTCACCAATCTCACCCGGCGTCGCATGGACGAACTCCTCCCCCTCACCCGGCTGCCCGCCGCGACCTCCGCCGCCCTGCGCACCCTGGAGACCGACTTCGGCCTCCGCGACTTCGAGGGCCGCTCGTACCCGGGCTGGCACCACCACACGACCCTGCTGTCCGCCGCGTACGCCTACTCCCGCCTCGCCGGCGTGGCACCGGGCACCGGCCCGGCGGCGGCCCCGCACACGGCCGCGCGGCGCAGGCCGTGGAACGCCGTGCCGTGAGGCCCGTGCCGGCCCGCGACGCCTGTGGTCAGCCGGGGGCCGGGGCGCCCCGGGACGGATCGAGGGAGATCCGTACGGCCACAGAGGGAACGGCGGTACCCGGGAGCAGCAACTGCCACATGCGGATCACACGCCGCGTCAGGTCCGTACGGCCGTCCGGTGGCGGGAGGAACTGGCGCATGCCGACGCAGGCGCCGAGCACGAACTCGGCCAGTTCGTCCGGTTCCACGCCCGGTTGCAGCTCGCCCCTCGCCGAGGCGGCGCGGAGACAGTCCGTGAGAGTGCCGGCGCACAGGTCGGAGGGGGCGGCGCCCACGGGCGCGCCGAGGGCCTGTTCCGTGGAGAGGCGGAGGCCCGCGCGGAGCAGGGGGTCGTCCTGGAGCCGGTGCGCCCAGATCAGGGTGATGTCCACCAGGCGTTGCAGGCCCGTCACGGCGTCCGGGGGCGCGAACGCGGTGTGCTGGGCGTCGACCACCGCCCGGGCCAGGGCCTCCTTCGAGGCGAAGTGAAAGTACATCGCCCCGGCGGTGACACCGGCACGCCGCAGAATCCCGCTGATGCTCGCACCGGCGAAGCCGTACGCGTCGAACGCCTCGGCCGCCGCCCGCAGAATCGCCTCACGGGTCTGCACGGCCCGCTCCTGTCTCGGCCGTCCCATCCCGTACCTCCCCCGTAAAAAGAACAATCGCTATGCCGTGTGGCCGCAACCTTCCGAGGCTACCCACTCATGGCCCGGCGACACCGGGCACGCGCGCGGGGCCGGCGCGTCTGCCACTGTCCGCACGGATGGAAACCGAGCGATTGTTCTTGAGGAAGCTTGCGCGGGGGTGCGCGTGCGTGTGTGCGGGGAAGGTGGGGCGCGTGGTGTGGGTGTGTGGGGCCTTCGCAGTACGGCGGGCCTTCGGCGTCTGGGCCCGGCCCTCGGGGCGTATGCCTCTTCGCGCTTCCGTTACGCGTTCTGCCGCGCTCGCCCGTGCTCTTGCGCGTCCCCCGGGGTCACCGTCCGCAACGGTGGTCGCCGCCGCGCCCTTCAGGCGTACGGCGGCACGTCCCCCTCATGCGTCCCTCTGGGCATCCCCGTCATCCGGCCCCTCGCCCCCATGGCCGTTCCCCGATGTCGCCCCGATTCCGCGCCGCTTCCGTCCCGCCCCATCCGCACTGTCAGCCCCGCCCGTTCCGCTCATCGCGGTCGGTGGGGCCAGCGCCGTCCGGTATTCCGTTCCCGGTGTCTGATGTCCGATTACCGGTGATGGTCGTCCTGCTGTCGAACCGTCGCGATGCCGCTGCCGCGCGGCGCTTTGTGGAACGCGCCGCGCTCACGGCGTGCGGTACCGGGGCGGTTCAGAGGGTGCAGGAGTCGTGCTCCCTCCGGCGGGGGCCGAGCAGGGACGCGGGGACCTCGCGGGGTTCGGTGTCGGGGCGGCGGGCCTCCCGGGCGGGGCGGGTGCGCAGTGGCTTGATGCCCGTGGCCAGACGGCTGCGTGAGGTGGGAGAGGCGCCGTGGGCCTCGGAGCGGACGCGTTGCTTGAGCGTCGGAGGAAGCCCCGGGCCGTCCGCGCGCATCGCGGGCACGAAGGCCGGAAGGGAGTGGGCCGCGGTCCGTGCGCCCGGGACGTACAGGCCGTCGATGGCGTACGCCGTGACGGGTGTTGTCACGGGTGTGGGCGGGGGTGGGGCGACGCGTCGTACGTGCGCGATGCCCGGTTCGATGGAGGCCGCGTACGGCATGGCCGCCAGATCGTCCGCATACCGGACGCCCCGGCCGCAGTGACCCCGGCCGGCCGAGGGCCGCTGTCCCGCCGCGGCCTCGCGGCGGGCCGCCAACGCGGGTGCGGCGAACCCGAGTGATGCCAGCAGCCTGCCGAGGACGGCGAGACACACCGCCCAGAACTTCGTGACCTTGGTCGCGGCCATGACCCCTCACTTCCGATGGGGGTCCCGGCGCGAACGCCACCGGGACCCATGTCCTTCCTGTTGTGCTTTCTCATGATGTGTACGCAATGCGAGGATCCGAGGACCGACGCCCCCAAGGCCCCGATGTTCAGATGAACACCACCCGTATGCCGCAATGAGACCCCCGAAAACCGGCCCCACCGCGCGGTCCCGACGCCCAGGCCGTAGCCTTCTCGCCCCTCTCACGCTGCTCGCACGTGCCGTACACCCCGTGCGCCCCATGCATGCCGTACGCCCCGCACGTCCCGCGCTCCCGCAGTCCCGGTGACGCGCGACGCCACACGCGCTCCGCCCCCCGGCGACGCCATAGCCCCCGCGCCCCTCCGCGCCGTGCGCCCCGGCGGACTCTCCGCCTCGCGCCCCCTCTCACGCCCCCGCGAGGCCGCCCCTCACTCCGGCAGGACCTCCCCGGACGCCACCCCCGCCATCGTGCGCAGGGCCTCTGGCTCCGGGGTGTCCGGTGGGAGGACGAGCAGGTCCCAGCGGCCGTTGCCGGCCGAGACCAGGCAGAGGGTGGGCGGGTCCGGCCGGTCGTGGATGCGCCGGAGGCGGACGACATGGCCCGCCACCAGCGTGGTGGTGGGCAGCGCGCACCACATCGCGCCGTTCGCGGTGGCGTGGGTGATTCTCGGCCAGTCGGAGGGCAGCGCGGGCAGCAGTTCGGGGAGTTCGGCGGCGAGGTCGGTCGTACGCGGCCACCAGACGCCGTCGACGCGCCGGGCGACACCGTCGGAGGGGACGATGGCGAGCCGGGCGACGGGCGGTGGCTCGGGGTGGTGCCGTCCGTGGACGGCTTCGGCCGCACCGGTCGGGGAACCGGTCGAGCGGCTGGTCATGGGGGCTCCTGGCAAGGGGGTGCGAGGCGCGCCGCGCGCGGCGGTCGGCCGCACGCCGACGGCACCGGACGGGCCGGGCGGCCTACGGCACGGCCGCCCCGGCCGGGGGAAACATGGGGCCTCCGAACGATCCGCCCCGGTGCGCCCGGACGGGCACCCCGACCGGAAACCACGCCCGGACAGGCGCCCTGTCCGGGAAGCGGCCTCGGACGGGCGTCCCGGCCGGGAGGCGTCCCCGGACCAGCACACCAACCGGGAAGCGTCCCCCGACAGGCGCCCAGACCAAGAAGCCTCCCCGGACGGACGCCCCCATCGGGAAGCACACGCGCGTGAGGCGGGGCCGTCCGCCCGTGTTCAGCCATGGAAGGCCCCGGTACGGGCACAGTTGCCCGGTGAGCGGCCCGGGCGCGGGGCGCGGGGGCGGCTCACCGGTCGTCTTCCGGGGTGAGGGGCGGAGGGCCGGCGGCGTGCGCTCCGGGGTGTGCGCCGCCGCCGTGCGTCCCTTTGCGCATCCGGAGGCGGAAGGAGGGGCGGAGCGAGGCGTACTTGTGGCCGGCGATCCTGTCCGCACGCTGGGCGTTGACGCGGGCGAGGAAGAGGGTGCCCAGCGCCACCAGCGCGAGTATGACGACCACGGTCACCAGGGTTTGCACGGCGCTCACCTCATTCGGGTGGGGCGCGCCGCGCCGTTCCCGCCCGCACGCGCGCCGCGCTCCCTTCGGCACGCGGACCGGCGTGCAGGCCGGCGTGCGAACCGGCGTACGCGGACACACCCCATGCTCCGGGTGTCTCCACCGTACTCCGTGTTTGTCCCGTTACGAGAGGGTTTATGAAGCCCCAAACACCACAGATCGCGCCACCCTCCGCGGCCGACCCCCGCCCGCCGGAAACCCCGGGCCCCCGAGCCCCAGCGCCCCAAAAAACACGCCCCCGAAACCCCCGCCCCCAACGACACAGGGCGGCCCCGGCCCCCGCCGGATCGCCGCCCTGTCCGCCTCGTCAGCACCTCCGCCCTCAGCGGATCAGCCCCTCAGAAGCACACGTCTCAGAAGCACACGCCTCAAACGCAGACGCCTCAGCCACACCCCCCTCAGACCCGCACCCCGTAATCCGAGGCGATCCCCCGCAGCCCGGAGGCGTACCCCTGCCCCACGGCGCGGAACTTCCAGTCGCCGTTGTGCCGGTACAGCTCGCCGAAGACCATGGCGGTCTCGGTCGAGGCGTCCTCGCTGAGGTCGTAGCGGGCGAGTTCCGCGCCGTTGGCCTGGTCGACGACGCGGATGTACGCGTTGCGGACCTGGCCGAAACTCTGCCCCCGGCTGTCCGCCTCGTGGATCGAGACCGGGAAGACGATCTTGGTGATCTCGGCAGGTACGGCGGTCAGGGTGACGTTGATGGTCTCGTCGTCGCCCTCGCCCTCACCGGTGAGGTTGTCGCCGGTGTGCTGGACGGAGCCGTCGGGGCTGTTGAGGTTGTTGTAGAAGACGAAGTGCTGGTCGGAGGCGACCGTTCCGGCCTCGGTGCACAGCAGGGCGCTGGCGTCGAGGTCGTAGTCCGCACCCGTCGTCGTCCGCACGTCCCAGCCGAGGCCGACCGAGACGGCCGTCAGGCCGGGCGCCTCCTTCGACAGCGAGACGTTGCCGCCCTTGGCCAGCGAGACTCCCATGGTTTCCCTCCAGGTGTTGCGTACGACGTGCTCACGGCGGTGTATGACCGGTCGGGAGGACCGGGTACCGGAACAGCGGACCGGGTACCGGACAGGCAGAGGCCCGCACCGGCGGCACCGCGTCGTCCCCGTACGGGCGCACCCCCGTGCGGGATCTCGAAATCTACAGGACTGTAGAAAATAGCGGGCGGGCGGCGACGGCATCCGTGCACCCGATCGCCGCAATCCGGCCGATAAGTAAGATGCCCCGGCGCCCCGGCCCTCCGGGACGCCCGGCACGACGGGAGGCGACGGCATGGGCGCGAAGCCCTTCGGGAACACCGGCGAGTCCTCCGGCGGCACGCCGGCCGGGACACCACCAGGCCCCACCCCACCCCCGGCCCCCTTCGACGGCGCCCCGGGCCGCGACCGGTCCCGGCGCCGCGGGCAGGGCGAGCTGGAGGCGCAGGTCCTCGCCGTCCTGCACACCGCCCCGGGCCCGGCCTCCGCCGCCTGGGTGCAGGAACGACTCGGCGGCGACCTCGCGTACACGACGGTGATGACGATCCTCTCCCGCCTGCACGCCAAACAGGCCGTCACCCGTGAGCGGTACGGACGGGCCTACCGCTGGACGCCGGCCGCCGACGAGGCGGGCCTCGCCGCGCTGCGGATGCGCCGCGTCCTGGACAGCGAACCCGACCGCGACGCCGTTCTCACCAGCTTCGTCTCGGCCCTCAACGCCCACGACGAGGAACTGCTGCGCACCCTGCTCGACCGGGCGGAGGAGACGGACACCCCCGACGCCTCCCCGGGGACGGGCAGCCGCCCGCCGCACAGGGACTGACCGGTGGGTTTCCTCGTCTTCCTGCCGCTCGTCCTGCCGCTCACGGCGCTGCCGATCGCCCGGCTCGCGGGCCAGCACCTCCACCCCCGCGGCACCACCCGTCTGCTCACCCTGCTCGCCGCCGTCCTCGGGCTGTGCAGCACGCTCTGCCTGTGCCTGCTGATGGTCGTCGGCACCGCCCAGCTCCCCGGCAACCCGCTGCCCGACGGCTGGTCGGACCCCGAGGTGCGGGCCGCGCTCCCGTACGCC
>NZ_JCANQV010000246.1:0-8985 GCF_059553635.1 Candidatus Streptomyces philanthi | reverse complement strand
GGGGCTGGCGCTGCTCGCGGGGTCGGCCTGTACCCGGCTGGGGGTGTTCGCCGCCGGGATCGCCTCGGCGGAGGACCCCCGGTACACGGTCGTTCCGCAGCGGGAACGTCTGGCGGGGGCCGCCGCTGGCTGAGCGGGGAATGATTCGACGGTCGCCGTAGTTTGACACTCACCGTAGTACGTATTCATGACCGGAGACCCCTCCGGAACCCGTACACCGTGAGGTACAGGAGACTGCCGTGAGCGCACTGTTCGAGCCCTTCACCCTTCGGTCGCTGACCATTCCGAACCGCCTGTGGATGGCCCCGATGTGCACCTACTCCGCGGCCGCCGAGGGCCCCGCGACGGGCGCCGCCACCGACTGGCACTTCCAGCACCTGGCGGCGCGGGCCTCCGGCGGGACGGGCCTGATCCTCACCGAGGCCACCGCTGTCAGCCCCGAGGGCCGCATCTCCCCGTACGACCTGGGGCTGTGGAACGACGCCCAGACCGAGGAGTTCCGCCGGATCACCGCGTTCCTGCGCTCCCAGGGCTCGGTCCCCGGGATCCAGATCGCCCACGCGGGCCGCAAGGCGTCGACCGAGCGCACCTGGGTCGACCGGGGCCGGGTGCTCGGCCCCGACGAGCCCTACGGGTGGACGCCGGCCGGCCCGAGCCCGCTGGCGTTCGACGAGGGCTCGGTGACGCCGGACGAGCTGTCCCTCGCGCGGATCGACGAGATCGTCGGGCAGTTCGCCGAGACGGCCCGGCGGGCGCTGGCGGCCGGGTTCCAGGTCGCCGAGATCCACGGCGCCCACGGCTATCTGATCAACGAGTTCCTCTCCCCCTTCACCAACCGGCGCACCGACGAGTACGGCGGCTCCTACGCCAACCGCACCCGGCTGCCGCTGCGGATCGTCGACGCCGTCCGCGAGGTGTGGCCCGAGGACCTGCCGGTCTTCTTCCGCATCTCGGCGACCGACTGGCTCACCGAGAACGCCGACGACGACCGCGAGGGCTGGACCGCCGACGACACCGTCCGCTTCGCCGCCGACCTCAAGGCACACGGCGTGGACCTGCTGGACACCTCCACGGGCGGCAACGCCCCGCGCGCCCGGATCGAGGCCGTGCCCGGCTACCAGGTGCCGTTCGCCGAGCAGGTCAAGAAGGAGACGGGACTCGCGGTGGGCGCCGTCGGGCTGATCACCGAGGCCCGGCAGGCCGAGGAGATCGTCGCGAGCGGACGGGCCGACGCGGTCCTGATCGGCCGCGAACTCCTCCGCTCGCCGAGCTTCGCCCAGTACGCCGCCCGCGAACTCGGCGCCGAGGTGCCCGGACCCCAGCAGTACCACCGGGCCCTGTAGGACGCGCGGACACGCCGCCGGGCCCGCCGGGAGCAAGCGGCGGGCCCGGCGGCGCCTCTCCCTTCCCTCAAGCGGTCCGGGTGGTGAGGGAATCCGGCGGGGCGGCGGGGCTCAGCGCCCGAGGCTCCCGGGCCACAGAAAGGCGTCGTCGGGAACCTTCTCCCCGCGGAACCACGCCTGGAAGAAACCGGCGAGGTCCTGCCCGGAGATCTCCTCGGTCAGCTTCTCGAAGTCGTCCCAGGAGCGGGTGGTCCCGGCGTAACGCTCCGGCCACTTGCCCAGCACCTGGAAGAAGGCCGTGTCACCGATCGTGCGGCGCAGCGCGTGGAGCGCCAGCGGCCCCCTCCGGTACGCGCCCAGCGTGGAGACCTGCTGTTCCTTCCACCATTCCTCGTCGTCCTCGACCTTTTCGATCTGCTCCCGGTACTTCGCGTCCTGGTCCTGCCCCTGGGCGTGCTCCGGCCACAGCCACTGCGCGTAAGAGGGAACACATTCATCGGCACACAGGTCGGCCGCACCGACGGAAATTCCGTACCACTGGTGGGCCAGCTCGTGCACCAGGGTTCCCGGCTCCAGCCCCCCTTCACCGGCCATCAGGACCACCCTGCCCTGACCGGCGAAGTTTGTCGTGGGGTCGTCCTCCGCGTCGACGATCACCGCGCCGACGGAGCCGAAGGGGTAGGCACCGAACGTCTCGCGTTCGTACTCCATCATCGCGGGAAGCTGCTCGATCATGGGCTTGGCCTTTTCCTTCAGGCCGGCACCGAAAACGTTCACCACCGGTGTGCCGTCGGCGAGCCGGGAACGCTCGATGTCCCATTTCCCCACGCCGAAAATGGCCGAGCGGGGCATGAGGGGCTCCGTGGTCCGCCAGCGGAAGGTCGTCGAGCCGTTCCCCTGCCGGGCCGGCTGCTCCGTACCGTTGGAGACGGCGACCCAGCCGGCCGGCACGCTGGCGTCGACCCGCAGGTCCGACGCGTCGCGCGTATCGGCGTTCGCGGGGAACCACGTCCCCACGGACGCCCCGGTGATGGTGACCGCTCCCCCGTCCTTGGTCCGCGCCCATGCGGGGGTGCTCTTCCCGGGATTTCCGGCGTAACGAATACGGACATGGACGGTCTTTCCCGTGCCGATGCCCTTCTCAGGTACCACCGTGAGAATATCTTCGGAACTGTTGAACGACTTCGCCGGCGTGCCGTCTATTTCCACCGATTCGGCGGGCAGATTCAGCTTGAAGGTGAGTTCCTGAAGGTCCCTGCGAGCGGTCAGGCCAACCGTCGTGTCACCGGTCAGCTTTTCGCCTTGAGGAAGGTATTCCACCTTCACGTCATAGCGGCTGACATGGTATCCGGAATCCTCCTTGCCCGCCTTGGAAAAAGCCTTGGCCGCCTTGGAGACATCCTTCCCGGCCGGTGGTGCCGCCATTGCCGGCGCCGTCTGGAGTCCCAGCGCGGTCACGACGGTGAGTGCCCCCGCGCAAGCATTCCTGGTCCACATTTTTCCTCCTCCTGCGGAACGGGCACGACAGTAGGACCGGGAATTGATGGACCGAGGACCGCCGGGTGACCGTCCTGTGACGGGCCCGGCACACCGTCCGGCCGCCGTCCGGCGGCGCCGCGTGGCGGGCGGGACTTCCGCGGCAGGCCGTGGCGGGGCAAAGGACACGGTGCCTCCGCCCCGCCGGTGTCCCGCCGCGGTTCAGCCGGTACCGGTGATTTCGATGTGCCGGGACTTGACCGCCTGCGCCTTGGGCACCGTGACGGTGAGGACGCCGTCGGTCAGGGTCGCGCTGACCTCCTCGGTCCTGACCTCCGAGGGGAGCGTGGCCCGGTACTCGAAAGAGCCCGAGCGCCGTGAGGCGTGCCGCAGGACGCCCTTGCGTTCGCACTGCTTGATCTCGCCGGTGATGGACAGTTCGCGGTCGCCGACCTCGATGTCGATGTCCTCACGGGCGATGCCGGGCAGGTCCGCCTCGATCACATATGCCTCGTCCGTCTCGTGCATGTCCGCCAGGGGCGCCCACGCACCCGTCGCCGGCATCGCGGACGACTCCAGGAACCGGTTCATGCGCTCGAAGAACTCGTTCAGTTCCGCCGCCATGGGTTCGCGCGCGAGGAAGAAGGGCTGGTCCAGGAGCCCGCCCATCCGGCGCCGCGCAGGAAGAGTCATCGCACTTCACCTCCGTAGGACCCGGGAAGGGATTTCCCGCCCGTGTCCCCATGCTGCGGCAGCCCGACGTCACCCGCATGCCGGACCAGGAGCGCTGGTCGGGCGGCCGCACGGCCTCCGGGAGCGCCCCGCGCGGCCGGCGCCGACGATGGGAGCGTAAGGCACGGACGCCCGGCACCGGCACCGCGCCGGGAGCCGCGCGCACCGGGACGTCCTCGCACTGCGGAGGCGGACGTGAGCGCTCAGGATCAGGCCCCGTACCGGATCGTCGTCGGGGTGGACGGCTCGGAGTCGTCCAAGGAGGCCCTGCGCTGGGCCCTCAGACAGGCGGAACTCACCCACGGCGTGGTGGACGCGATCGGCGCCTGGCAGTTCCCGTCCTACACCGGCTCGCTCGGCTGGACTCCCCCGCCCCCGGACTTCTCCCCGGAGGAGATCACCGCCCAGGTCCTCTCCGGGACGGTCGAGGACGTCGCGGGCCGGACACCACCGGTGGAGATCCGGACCCGCGTCGAACACGGCACCGCCCCCGATGTCCTGCTGGACGCCGCGCGGACCGCCGACCTGCTGGTCATCGGCAGCCGGGGGCGCGGCGGCTTCACCGGGGCGCTCCTGGGCTCCGTCGGCCAGCACTGCACCCAGCACTCCCTCTGCCCGGTCGTCATCGTCCGCGGCCCCCGCCCGGCCCCGGAGGAACCGGACACCACGGGCAGCCACGCCCAGTGACGGCCGCGCGCCCCGTGGGCCGGGCGGCGGGGCGGTAGGACCGGACGGCTCAGGCCGGGGCGGCGGGCGACCATGACCGGCCCGCGCGGCACCCCCCGTTCGGCCCGCCGTGTCCGGCCACGCGGCCCGTCCCCGCGTACCGTCGACGCATGACCGACAGCCGGGGTGAGGACCGCCGGACGCCCGGGAAGCTGACGAAGGCGCGGTACGAGCGGGAGCTGCACCGGTTGCAGGCCGAACTGGTGAAGCTCCAGGAGTGGGTGCGGGCCGAGAGCGCCCGGCTCGTCGTGGTCTTCGAGGGCCGCGACGCCGCCGGGAAGGGCAGCACCATCAAGCGCGTCACCGAATTCCTCAACCCCCGGGTGGCGCGGATCGTGGCCCTGCCCCGGCCCACCGAGCGCGAGCGCACCCAGTGGTACTTCCAGCGCTACACCGAGCATCTTCCGGCCGCCGGGGAGATCGTGCTGTTCGACCGCAGCTGGTACAACCGGGCCGGCGTCGAACGGGTCATGGGCTTCTGCACCGAGGCCGAGTACCGGCTGTTCCTGCGCCAGTGCCCCGTCTTCGAACGCATGCTGACCGATGACGGAATCCTGCTGCGCAAGTACTGGTTCTCGGTCAGTGACGAGGTGCAGGAACAGCGTCTGCGCCGCCGCCTGGACGATCCGACGCGGCGCTGGAAGCTCTCCCCCGTCGACCTCGATTCGCTGACCCGCTGGGAGGACTACTCCCGGGCGAAGGACGAGATGTTCGCCCGTACCGACACCGCCGAGGCGCCGTGGTACGTCGTCGAGAGCGACGACAAGCGCCGCGCCAGGCTGAACATGATCGCCCATCTGCTGTCGACGGTCCCCTACTACGAGGTCCCGCCGCCCGTCCTCGACCTGCCGGCCCGCCCGCCGGGCACCGGCTACCGGCGCCCGCCCCGGGACCGGCAGCACTACGTCCCCGACCACGCCGCCACCGTGGAGCGGTGACTCACGCCGGGTCGGTGGTCAGGTCATCGTGGCTCCCCGCTGCCGTACGGCCCGTAGAGGTCCAGCAGCCGGATGCGGGCGGCGCGCAGGCGGTGTCCGATGATGCCCGCGGTGTAGACGAGCAGGGCGTGGTCGAGCAACGGGTCGCGGGCGCACAGGTCCAGTACGGCGTCGGCGTCGAACTCCCAGGCGCTGACCGCCGTGGTGGCCCGCGCCCCCAGGTGCCACTGGTGGGGCGGCAGGAGCCAGGACCAGCCCAGCAGTTCCCCGCCGCCGACGGTCTCCACCACGGGGGAACGGCGGCCCGGCACATGCATGTCCAGGGCGACGGTGCCGCTGCGGAGGATCCAGAAGCGGTCGGCCCGTCCCCCCTCGTCGAACAGTCGTGTCCCGGCGGGGAAGGACACCTCTCTGGCGAGGGCCATCAGCGGGTCACTGCGGCCCTCGGGGAGGGCCGCGAAGATACCGGCCCGTGTCATGGCCGGCCGTCCGGTGGCGTGCCGCGGTGGGTGCGTGCTTCCTGGTGCGGGGCGTGGGCCTCTTCGGTCGCCCGGACCAGCGCGTCGGGGCCGGCGCGGTCGAGGACGCATGCCGTCTCCCGGTGGTCGCACGCCGCGGTCACCGGTCCCATGGCTGCTCCCGTCCGGTCATGACGTGTCGGGCCCTTCGTCGGGGATACCGAGCGGGTTCTGCTCGGGCGGTTGTGGCGGGCGGGAGTCGTCGACGCGGTACGTCAGCTCGTCGACGACGGAGACGACCCCGTCGATCCGCTCCGTCAGCCGCAGCACCACGGGGATCTCGCTGCGCCGCTCCAGCTGCCCCCTCATCGTGACCACACCGTCGAGCACCCGCACGTCGAGCGTGTCCGCGGTGAGCCGCATGGTGTTCTCACCCACCTCATGGACCACGTCCTGACGGAGTTCGTCGTCGTCGCGCAGGAACACCTGGAGGAGGTCACGGCGGGTGACGATGCCGACCAGGCGGTCCTGCTCGTCGACGACGGGCAGCCGCTCCACCCCGTGCCGTGCCATGCTCCGGGCCGCTCCGGTGACGCGTCCGGGCGGTCCCGGCCCCCTCACCAGCCTGTTCCGTGGCCGTGGGCCGGGGAGGGGCTGAGCGGCACGGCGGGGTCGAGCGGCCCTGCCCGAGGCGCCCATGCCTTCCGGCGCCCGGCGTCCCACCGGTCCGGGCCCCCGACGGGCGTGCGCGGCGGCCCGGCGTCGTCGGGGTCTACCAGTGGTGCCGCCGGTCGCCGGCCGGATGGCCTCCGGTGCCCAGGAGCCACAGGACCGCCCCGATGATCAGCAGAATGACGCCGATGGTCCACAGGGCGGTGACCTTCAGCCCGATACCGGCCACGAGCAGGACGATCCCAAAGACGATCATGGTGCCTCCCTTGCGGAGACCGCCGCCCCGCCGCCGTGCGTCCGCGCGGCGCGGGAGTCGCGAGGCGCCGTGCGCGGCATCGTCGTTCCCGTGCGGCGCGGCGGGCGGAGGGACCGCGGCGACGGCCGCTGCAAGCGCTTTCACGCGCTTGCGCTCACCACACGAAAGTCCGGCGAAATCCACCGTAACCAGGCCGGACAGCTCATACCATCCGGCGCCGCGGCACCGGGCGGCCGTCACCGGCACGGGCCCGCCGGGTTCAGCCTGGCGGGCCGCTCCCCCTGGGGCCGCACCGGCACCCGGTGACCCCACGGCCTCGCACCGCTGTGCGGCCGGGCCACTGCCGGACCCGCCGCCATGCCCGGCGTACGCCTCCAGTGTGCGCTTCACGCCGTGTCGCGGCCTCCCGGTGCGGTGCGGCCGCGCGGCACCCGCCGTGCGCGCTCCGTGCGGGCGGCGCGGAGGCCGGTGGTGCCGCTGGTGGAGTGGCGGATACCTCGCGGCGGGGCGCGGTGCGTACGAGCCCGGCGGGCGTCGGGGGATGCTGTTCCAGGGCAGCCGGGGGTTCTTCGGCGCGGCGACGCGTGGCCGGGAATCCGGTTCCGCACGGCGGAAGCGAGAGCGCACCGCAGGGCGGGAGAACATGCAGCAGAGAACGGCGCGGACGGGTCCACGCGTCCCGTCGAGGAGGCCCGATGACGCCACGCTTCTTTCCGCTCTGGGTCGTGATCACGCACTTCCTGAATTTCTTCTTCCTGCTCCTGCTCGCCCGCTCCGGTCTGGAGATCCTCTCCGCTTACCCCAAGCTCTACTGGCACGACGACACGCCCCCGGGCCGACAATGGCTGCGCCTGTCCAAGAAGACCTTCGGCGCCGATTCCCGGAACACCTGGACCACACTGGACGAATGGTCCTCCTGGTCCCCCGTCATCGCCCTGCCGGGTCGGAAGAACCTGGGGCTCGGACGGCACTGGCATTTCCTGACCGTCCAGTTCTGGGTGCTCACCGGCGCCGTCTACATCGCACTCGTCCTGGCGACCGGATACTGGCGCTATCTGGTCCCCACCCAGTGGTCGATCATCCCCGACGCGATCCACGCGGTCGGCACGTATCTTCAGTTCGAGATTCCCCCGAAGATTCCCGGCGAGCCCTTCGAACCGGCGCAGAAACTCACCTACTTCCTGGTGGTCTTCGTCCTGGCGCCGCTTCAGATCCTCTCCGGCGCGGCGATGTCGCCGGCCGTGTGCGCGCGTTTCCCCCGCTACGCGAATCTCTTCGGCGGCAGCCAGGGAGCACGCAGCTGGCACTTCATCGGCCTGTGCCTCTTCGCGGCGTTCACCGTGCTCCATGTCTCGATGGTGGTCATCAACGGGCTGCCCGGAGAATTCGCGGAGATCGTGCTCGGCGGCCGGTCGGAGGACCACCAGGTGGCGGTCGCCGTCGGGCTCTCCGCCCTCGTGTTCACGCTGCTCTTCCATATCGTCGTCACATGGTTCTCGCTCCGCTACCGGCGCCGGACCCAGCAGTTGCTGGGAATCGTCGTCGCCCCCTTCCAGCGAGCCCTTTCCCGCGTTTTCACCTCCCGTCAGAACTACGCGCGCCACCAGATCTCCCCCTACCACCTGATCAACGGATATCCGCCGACCGACTCCGCGTACGCGCGTATGGCACGGAACGGTTTCCGCGACTACCGTCTCCTCGTCGGCGGCCTCGTGGAGAAACCGGTCGCCCTTTCCCTGGCGGATCTGCGGCGTCTGGGCGGCGACCGCCAGATCACCAAGCACCACTGCATTCAGGGATGGACCTCGACCGCGGAATGGGGAGGGCTTCCCCTGCGACAACTGGTCGACCTGGTCAAGCCGCTGCCCGAGGCCCGGCACATCGCGTTCTACGCCATGGACGACAAGGGACTGACCGAGGACGAGGGAAAGTTCGGCTATTTCTACGGAACCATCCCCCTGCACATGGCCTCCTCCCCGCAGGCACTTCTCGCCTTCGAGATGAACGGGGGCCCGCTGCCCGTGGAACACGGCGCGCCGCTGCGGCTGCGCCTGGAGAACCAGCTCGGTTTCAAAATGGTCAAATGGATCAGTGCGATCGAATTCGTCACCTCGGTCAGCGGAATCGGCCAGGGGCAGGGAGGCTGGCGGGAGGACCAGCAGTACTACTCCAACATCGTCGGGATCTGACGGCGACCGCCCCGCGAACCGCCACTGCCCCAGGAGGCCGTATGCACCGGCGCCGCAGACACCGCGCGGAGGACGCCCCCCGTGCCCTCACGGACCAGGACGTCCAGCGCCGCGTCCGGGAACACCGCGACAGACTCCTTGACGGACGGGGCCCCGGCGCCACCCCGTCCGAGACCGCGCGTGCCCAGCACCACC
>NZ_JCANQV010000245.1:0-9001 GCF_059553635.1 Candidatus Streptomyces philanthi | reverse complement strand
TCGCGGGCGGTCTGGCGCTGACCGGTACCCAGGCGGTGGTGCGCCCCGATCGGGCGGGCGAGGCGTCCGGCGTGACGAAGGCCGCCCTCACCGTGACGGCCGGCCTGGGCATCCCGCTGGCCACCGCCTCCGGCCGCCCGTCCCTCCAGCTCCCGGCGGCGGCCTGCCTGACGGCGGCCACCGCGCTGACCTGGGCCTGGGGCCGGGAACGGAGGAGGCGGGCCGTCGTCCTCGACGTGGAACGGGCCCAGCAGTGACGGCCGCGCGAGAACCGGTCGCCCGCGTAACACCCTCTCACCGGTGCACGCCCCCGTAGGACGGCCACCGAGCCCCGCCCCGACCGGCCGTCCCGGCGTACCGCTCGTGCAACAGCCGCCCCAACTCCCCCTTACCTCACCGGCATCCCCACTGCCTCGTACCCCCCGATCACATCGCACACGTCCGTGAACCCTTCCGCCTCCAGCAGTGCCGCCGCTATCACCGAGCGGTTGCCGCTGCGGCAGTAGAGGGCCACGGGCCGGGACGGGTCGAGGGTGTCCAGGTGGGCGGGGAGGGTGGCGAGGGGGATGTTGCGGGCGCCGGGCAGGGCGCCCGCCGCGTACTCGCCGTGGTTGCGGACGTCGATCACCTGCGGGTGGGCGGCGTCGAGGTCGTCGGGGGCGATGCGCCGGCTCGTGGTGGTGAGGTCGGGGCGTGCGGCGAGGGCCGGTGCCGGGTCGGGGACATGGCCGATGACCTGGTCGTATCCGATGCGGGCGAGCCGCGTACGGGCCTCGGTCTCGGTGCCGGGCTCGGCCAGCAGCACGATCGGGGTGCCGGGCGCGACGACGCTGCCCGCGTACTCGGCGAACCGGGTGGCCAGTCCGGCGTGCAGGGAACCGGTGAGGTGGCGCTCGGTGTAGGCGTCGAGCGGGCGGCAGTCCAGGAGGGCCGCGCCGCGTTCCGCGCGGGCCGCGCACGCCTCGTCGAGGGTGAGCGCGGGCAGCGGCGCGTCCTCCAGGAGAGGGTGCCCGTCCCGGTTGAGGGCCACGTCGTGGGCGAAGTAGCCGGGGGCGGCGGGCTGTCCGGCGGTGACCAGGCGGACGAACTCCTCCTCGGACATGGGCTGGAGGGCGTAGTTGAGGCGTCGCTGGTCGCCGATGGTGGACGTGGTCTCGGTGGAGAGATTGCGTCCGCAGGCCGATCCGGCGCCGTGCCCGGGGAAGACGCGGGTGGTGTCGGGGAGGGTCAGCACCTTGTCGTGCAGGGAGTGATAGAGGCGGGCGGCCATGGCCTGCGGGGTGTGGCCTGCGGCGGAGAGGAGGTCGGGGCGGCCGACGTCGCCGACGAAGAGGGTGTCGCCGGTCAGGACCCCGAACGGTTCGGTGTCGCCGGGCTGTTCCCGGACGACGAGGCAGATCGAGTCGAGGGTGTGGCCGGGAGTGGCGAGGACGGTGAGGGTGACGCCGCTGTGCTCGTCGGGGCCGAGGTGGATGCGTTCGCCGTCCTTGAGCGGCCGGCTGGGGAAGCCGGTGCGGGCGGCCTCGCCGAAGGCGATGGTGGCGCCGGTGGCGCGCGCCGTCTCCAGGTGTCCGGAGAGGAAGTCGGCGTGGACATGGGTCTCGACGACGAGTTCGATGCGCAGCCCGGCCGCCTCCGCGTCGCGCAGGTAGTCGTCGATGTCGCGTCGGGGGTCGACGAGGACGGCTCGTCCGGTGGTCTCGTCACCGATCAGATACGAAGCCTGGGAGAGACAGTCGAGGTAGTACTGCGCGAAATGCACGGTCGGCCTCCTGGGGCACGGGTCGTACGGGCGCTCGTGCGCTCCGGGCGGGTCGCCCGGACACACCACGTTGTGCGGATGCACGGATGTACGTACATTAGGCAGCCGATGGAATGACGACAAGTCAGCCCCCCTCGTCACACAAGCCGAGCATGTCCCCGTACGTATCCGGAGGAACCGATCATGACGACCGAGCCGCAAGGCGGCGATCACGGTCCGCGCCCCCTGGACCGGCGCTCCCCGCTCCCCTTGTGGGCCCAGCTCTCCGCCGATCTGCGCCGGCGCATGGAAGCCGGCGCGTTCGCCGAGGAGTTCCCCGCCGAGCACCGCCTCACCGGCGAGTACGAGGTGAGCCGGCACACGGTCCGTGAGGCGCTGCGCAAGCTCCGCGCCGACGGCCTGGTCATCGCCGAGCGCGGCCGCGCCAGCCGCCTGGACACCCGCCGCATACAGCAGCCCCTCGGCTCCCTCTACAGCCTCTTCCGCGAGCTGGAGGGGCAGGGCGTGGAGCAGCGCAGCGAGGTGCTGCGGCTGGAGCGCACGGCCGACGCGACGGTCGCCCGGCACCTGGAGCTGGTCGACGACGCCCCGCTGGTCGTCCTGGAGCGGCTGCGTCTCGCGGACGGCGAACCCCTCGCCCACGACACCGCGTACCTCCCCGCCGAGATCGCCGAGCCGCTGCTGGACGCCGACTTCGGCCACACCTCGCTCTACGGCGAACTGTCCGGCCGCTGCGGGGTGAAGGTCACCGGGGGCCGGGAGCGCATCCTGCCGTTCCTGCCGGACATCCGGCAGGCGTGGCTGCTCGGTCTCGCCGACCGGGAGCCCGCCTTCGCGATCGAGCGCCTCGGCCGTGCCGGGAACCGGCCGGTGGAGTGGCGCGAGACCGTCGTCCGCGGTGACCGCTTCGCCTTCGTCGCCGAATGGTCCGACGAGAGCCGGGCCGTCGCCCTCGCCCCCCGCGCCGCGTGTCCGTCGTCATAGCCGCGACGGCGCTGCCGTGCGGACTGCTGATCGGTGTGCTGCTGGGCGCGCTCGGCGGTGGCGGATCGATCCTCGCGGTGCCCGCCCTCGTCTATCTCCTCGGCCAGACGCCGCGGGAGGCGACGGCGGGCGCGCTGGTGGTGGTCGCGGTCGGTTCGGTCACCGGGCTGGCGTGCCATGCCCGCGCGGGCCGCGTCCGCTGGGGCGCCGGTCTCACCTTCGGGGCCCTCGGCACCGCGGGGACCTTCGTCGGCTCCCGCTGGAACGCCGCGGTCGATCCCACGGTGCTGATGGCGGCCTTCGCGTGCCTGATGCTCACGGTGGCGGCGGCGTTGGTGGTCCGGACGGTACGGGAGGGACGGCAGGACGGTGGCGCCCGCGCTCCGGCCGCTCCCCCGCCGCCCCCGGGGCACGGCCTGCGGCGTCTCGTCCGTCCCGCGCAGGTCGTGGCCACCGCGACCGCCGTGGGGCTGCTGACCGGTTTCTTCGGTGTCGGCGGCGGTTTCGTCGTCGTCCCCGCCCTCACGCTGGTGCTGGGGCTGGAGATGCCGGTGGCCATCGGGACGTCCCTGCTGGTCATCCTCGTCAACTCCGCCACGGCGCTGGCCACCCGGGCGGGCGGCGAAACCTTGGACTGGCCGCTGCTGGCCGGTTTCGCCCTCTGTGCCGCCCTCGGCAGCTACCTCGGCAACCGCCTCACGACCCGTCTGTCACCCCGCACCCTCTCCACCGCTTTCGCCTCCCTCGTCGCCGCTCTCGCCCTCGCCATGGCCGCTACTGCTCTGCCTCATCTGTAACGGGGCGGTCGTCGAGCGGGGGCGGTTCTCAACGGGGGGCGGCCCTCAAGTCCGCTCCGACGGCGCCTGTCTCGTCCGTAACGCCGTCCAATTCCCCTACAGGGGACACGCCCAGCGCCCCTGCGTCCATCAACTCACCGCACCGGGCAGCACCTTCACCCCCACCCCGGCTCCCACCACTCGGCCACCACCCGCGACACTCGAAGCGCCCCCCACGTCACCTGTACCAACGGCCCGAACACCCTCCCTCTCCCTCACAGGAGGACCACCGTGTCATCCGCCGCATACGGCATCGCCCACCACCAGATCATCATCATCGGCGGCGGCACCGCCGGTATCACCGTCGCCGCCCGGCTGCGTCGCGCCGGCGCCCACGACGTGGCGGTCCTGGAACCGTCCGAGTCGCACTGGTACCAGCCGCTGTGGACCCTGGTCGGCGGCGGCCAGGCCCCGCTGCGCGCCTCGCTGCGCACCTCGGCCGAGGTGATGCCGAACGGTGTCCACTGGCTGCGCGAGCGCGCCACCGCCATCGACCCCGAGGCCCGCACGGTCACCACCGGCACCGGGCGTGTCCTGTCGTACGGCCGGCTGGTGGTCGCCCCCGGACTTCGCCTCGACTGGGACGGCGTACCGGGCCTCGCCGCGGCCGTCGGCCACGACGGCGTCAGCAGCAACTACCGCCCCGATCTGGCGCCCCTGACCTGGGACTTGATCCGTACGATGCGCCAGGGCACGGCGGTGTTCACCATGCCGGCCGGCCCGGTCAAGTGCGGTGGCGCCCCGCAGAAGATCGCCTACCTGGCCGCCGACCACTGGCGCAAGAAGGGCGTCCTCGACGCGATACGCATCGTTCTCGTCATTCCTGAACCCACCCTCTTCAAGGTGCCGGTCTACAACCGTGCCCTGGAGGAGGCCGCCCGCCGCTACGGCATCGAGGTCCGGGTACGGTCCGAGGTGACCCGCGTCGACGGTCCCGCCCGCGAGGTCGAGATCACCGACCACGCCACCGGCACCAAGGAGACCGTCGGCTACGACCTGCTGCACGCCGTCCCGCCGCAGCGCGCCCCCGAGTGGCTGGCCGAGGGCCCGCTCGCCGACCCCGCCTCCCCGTTCGGCTACCTCAAGGCCGACCGTGCCACGCTCCGCCACCCCGACTTCCCCGAGGTGTTCGCCCTCGGCGACGTCGCCAACCTGCCGACCTCCAAGACGGGCGCGGCCATCCGCAAGCAGGCCCCCGTCGTGGTCGACCACCTCCGTGCCGACCTCGGCGGCCGCCCCGCCACCACCGCCTACGACGGCTACACCTCCTGCCCCCTGGTCACCGCCCGGCACAAGATGCTGCTCGCCGAGTTCGACTACGACCTGGAACCGTCCCCCTCGTTCCCCCTCATCGACACCACCCGCGAACGCACGGACATGTGGTTCCTCAAGCGGTACGGGCTGCCGCAGATGTACTTCCGCGCCATGCTGAAGGGGCTCGCGTAGGGGTCACCGGGCGGCCCGGGGGTCCCGGGCCGCCCGGGGCGGCGGGGTGCGGGGCGGCGTACGCGGACAACGTGTGCCATTCGGAGGTCGAACCGCGCGCGTACCACCACAGGCATGAATCCACTCCCAGCAGCAGCCCTAAGCCGACTCCCCCTCCCCCTCCGACAGTTCGCGGAGTTCCTCGACGAAATCGCGGATGACCGGGGCATTGCGAACGGGGACGTATTCGGAGGTTGTCTTCTTGGTGCCGTCAACGCGTATGTGGAAGACGACTTCTGAGCGGGCCGAGGTGGTGGTCTTTTTCAGGTGCGGCCAGCCGATCAGGGCGGGTGAGTCGTCGCGGTGGGCGGCGGGGAGGACGACGCCGTCGGGGGTGACGGCGATCCGGCCGATCGTGACATGACCCTCGGATTCCACTGCGGCGTGGAGTTCTTCCAGCAGGCGGGGGCGGAGTTCTTCCTCGATCGTCGCGCTCAGTCGGGACTGGCCCAGGACATGGAGCAGGCGGATCGCCGGGCTGCCGTCGGCGGGCCAGATCATCAGGAATCCGAAGCGTGTCGTCATTTCCACGCCGCCGGAACGGAAATGCGTCTCCCCCTCTTCGAGGAATTCGCTGAAGGAATCGATGTCCTCCCAACGCAGCACCTGGAGACAGGCGTTGGTGTGGACGAGCAGGAGGCCGTTCTCGTACACGAGCACCTTGCGGACGCCGGAGCGGGGCGGGAGGTGGCGCAGGGCGACGATGATGCCGACGAGCAGCGCGATCATCGCGGGGATGGAGAGGTAGAGGTTGCCGAGGGCGACGTACAGCAGCGTGCAGAGCATCATGTAGGGGATGACGAGGTATTCCTGTCCGCGCAACCGGCGGCGGACGAGGTGGACGGCCAGGCGCTCGCCCAACCCCTTCTTCTCGGCGACGGAATCGTGGTGCTGCTTCGTGCTCACGGCGGTCTCTTCTCTTGTGTGTGACGTTGTCGTCACGAGAGTACGCAGCCGAGGGGATCTTGCCTCCGGTTCGTCCGAAGGGATTCGGGCACCCGTTTTCGCGACAGCTTCGCCCTTCCGGTGGCCGGAAGTCGATCTCCGTACAACGCCGTTGGACCGCCGGAAGTCGTCCCGCGTGCACAGGTAGACGATTCACTTCCGGGAGAGGGCATGCGAAAGCTGATGACGGCGGGTGTCGCACTGGTGCTGGCGGCCGGCGGGGTCGTGGCCGGCGCCGGGACGGCGGGCGCCGCGACCGGTCGGGGCGGCTCGGACGCGGTGTGCTCGGTGCGGTGGGGCAGCGGCACCAAGTCGGCGGACGGTACCGGCTCCACGCCGTTGCGGAACATCACGACGCGCCAGGACCGCTGCTACGACCGCATGGTCTTCGACGTCGGCCGCGCGAGCGGGGCGACCGGGTACCACGTCGGCTATGTGGACGCGTTCCACCAGGACGGTTCCGGCAAGCCGATCCCGGTGAAGGGCGGGGCCGTTCTCCAGGTCCTGGTCTCCGCGCCGTCCTACGATCCCGAGACCATGGACGCGTCCTATCCGGGACGGGCCGGGAAGCCGCTGCCGGGGGTGGACATCGGCGGGTACCGGACCTTCCGCGACACCCGGTTCGGGGCGAGCTTCGAGGGACAGACGCAGGTCGGTGTGGGGGTGCGGGCGAGGCTTCCGTTCCGGGTCACCCAGTCCGGGTCCCTGCTGATCGTGGACGTGGCGCACCACTGGTGACGGTGTGCGAGGGGCGGGCCCGGTGAACGCCGGACCGATCCGGGCCCGCCCCGGCGCGTCAGTGGCCCGCCCGCTTCCAGGTCTTCAGGAGAGCCGGTACGTCCGCGAAGGCGGCGTCGGCGGGTTGGCCGCACACCTTGCCCGCCGTCTCTCCGGCGAAGCTGAAGATCCCGACAAGTTCGGGGCCCCGGCGTCCGTGCACGACCAGGGGGCTGCCGCTGTCGCCGGAGCACATCGTCGTCCCGGCGCCCTTGAGGTCCCGGGCGCAGAAGACCGATGCCCCGTCCACGACCGCCGGGGTCTGTGCGGCGCATGCGGCGTGGGTGCGGACGTTCAGATCGCCCCGGCGCAGGACATCGCCGCGGATCTCCTTGTCCGGGTGCTCCGGGTCCGGCGCGGCCGTGATGCCGTGGGCGTAGATCGACACGTCGGTGCCGGGCCGGGGGCGCTGCGGCGCGACCGGCAGCGGCTCGACGCCGTGCACGGGGGCGGCGAGGCGGATCTCCGCGAGGTCGCCGGCGGCCGAGGAGAGTTCGGGGCGCCCGGGGTCGGCGGGGGACGGCAGCAGCCGGTAGTCCGGGTGGGAGGCGATGGCGCGGATGCCGCGGACGGTGCCCGGGTCCCGGGACAGCACCGCGGACCCGATGTGCACCTCCAGCCGGTTGGCGTCCACCCCGTCGAGGCAGTGTGCCGCGGTGAGTACGCGGTCGGGTGCGACGAGGACGCCGCCGCACGACGCCCGGGGCAGCAGGGGCCCGTCCCCCTTCCCGGCCAGGGTGGCGAGCCAGGGGGCCGCCCCCGGTCGCGGCAGTTGCGTGCCGCCGGACATCGCCTCGGCCGGGGCGGCCGCTCCCAGCGCCGCCACCGTGACCAGCGCCGCGCCGAGCATCGCGCCGCCCCGCTTCCGGCGGGTGTGCCGCGGCGTCCCCCGCTTCGTTCCCCTGCTCACGTATGTTCCTGCCCCTCGTTCGGCCGGTGTTCCGACGGTCGCGTCGGATGTTTCCGGCGGTCCCGAAGGACGCTAACGGGGCGCGGGGGGCGGGGGATCGGCCGCGCGGCGTATCGGTGATCGTCCTGTGGAGGTACGGGCCCGTACGCCGTACCCGCTCAGGTCGTACGGGCCCGTGTCGTCACGACGCCGTGGGCGGGGCGGCCGGGACGACGTCGGCGACCACGCAGCCGATGTTGTCGGGGGCGCCGGCCTCGTGCGCCAGGGCGACCAGGTCGTGTACGGCCTGTACGGGGGTGTCGGCGGCGGTCAGGGCCCGGTGGAGGGTGTCGGTGGGCACCACGCCGTAGAGGCCGTCGGTGCAGAGCAGATAGCGCTCGCCGGGGTGCGCGGCGAGGAGTTCGAGGTCCGGGGTGAACTCCTCGCCGCCGTCGAGGGAGCGCAGCAGCTGGGCCCGCTGGGGGTGCAGTGACGCCTCCTCGGGGGTGAGGCGGCCCTCGTCGACCAGCGACTGCACCAGGCTGTGGTCGTGGGTGATCCGGAACAGTCCGGAGTCCCGCAGGACATGGGCGCGGGAGTCCCCCACGTGCAGCAGGGCGATCCGGGAGCCGGCGAGGAACAGGGCGGTGAGGGTGCAGCCCGTCTCCCGTCCGTCGGACGTGCCGAGGCGCCGGACGGCCCGGTGGGCGTGGTGGGCGTGGTGGGCGGCCTCCTCCAGGGCGGTGAGGGGGTCGTCGAGGCCGAGGTCCGCGTCCTCCAGGGGCGCGAGGGCGGCGATCGCGGCGGCACCGGCCGGGCCGCCGCCGGGCCCGTAGCCGTCGGCGACGGCGAGCAGGCGCGGGCCGGCGTGGACGGAGTCCTGGTTGACGCGGCGGACGAGTCCGCCGTCGGTCAGCGCGGCGGCGCGCAGGGTGTGCGGTGCGGTCATGGTGGTGTCCTCCGTGGACAGTTGGTCGACGAGGAAGGCGGCCAGTTCGCGGCGGGACGCCGTGTCCGCCTCGACCCGGGCCCAGTACGCCGCGACGGCCCGTGCCGCCTCCCGGGGAGGCAGCGCGCAGACATCGCGGACGCGGGCCAGCGGCATCCCGAGCCGGCGCAGCCGGGCGACCAGCCGGGCGCGTGCGAGCTGCGCCGGGGCGTAGTGGCGGTAGCCGGTGAAGGGGTCGACGCGGGCGGGGGTCAGCAGCCCCAGCTCGTCGTACAGGCGCAGCGCCTTGGGCGAGAGCCGGGACGCGCGGGAGAAGGCGCCGATGGTGAGGAGGGAGCGGTCGTCGTACGGGGCGGACGTGGCGTGGGCCGGGC
>NZ_JCANQV010000244.1:0-9014 GCF_059553635.1 Candidatus Streptomyces philanthi | reverse complement strand
CCGACGTCCGGCCCGGGACGGGCCACCAGGCCGGGAACGTCCCTGGTCAGAGCCGCCCCGCCCCCGTCCCACGCCAGGCGCCCCCGCCCCCCGTGCCGGAGCCGGCCCTGGACGAGACGCTGGTGATCTCACCCGTCTCCGCCGCCCCCGCGTCCGGCCCGCTGCTGGACGACTCGACCATGGCGCTGCGGCAGGCCGTGAAACCCGTCGAGGAGAGCGGCGCGGTTTCACGTGAAACGGGCGACGAGACCGCCGTTTCACGTGAAACCGCGCCGGTACCCGGAGGCCGTGCCGCCCGCCGCAAGGCCGCCCAGGAGGCCGCCAAGCGGAGCAAGGGACGGGGCAAGCGCGGTGGTACGCCCGAGCCCCCGGCGCCCCCGCCCGTCTTCACCTCGCGGCTGGAGGCCCGGCGTGCCGCCCGCGCCGCCAAGGAGAGCTTCAGCCTGATCGCCAGCCGTGCGGTGGGCGAGGTGTTCATCACCCTCGGCGTGCTGATGCTGCTGTTCGTCACGTACCAGCTGTGGTGGACCAATGTGCTGGCCCACCAGGAGGCCGGTGGCGCCGCCAACACCCTCCAGAACGAGTGGGACAAGGGCGTGGCGGAGAAGAAGTCGCTCGCGGACGGCGAGCGCTTCGCGATCATGTATATCCCCAAGCTCGATGTGAAGGCCCCGATCGCGGAGGGCATCGACAAGCACGCCGTGCTGGACCAGGGCATGATCGGGCACTACGACAAGGAGAGCGGAATCAAGACGGCGCTGCCCTGGGACAAGCGGGGCAACTTCGCCGTGGCGGGACATCGCAACACCCATGGTGAGCCGTTCCGGTACATCAACAAGCTCACCAGGGGCGACAAGATCGTCGTGGAGACGCAGAGCGCGTACTACACGTATGAGATGGAGAGCATCCTTCCGCAGACCAGCCCCAAGAACGTCTCCGTCATCCGTCCGGTACCGCCGGGCTCCGGGTTCAGCGGGCCGGGCCGGTACATCACCCTGACGACCTGTACACCGGAGTTCACCAGTACGTACCGGATGATCGTCTGGGGCAAGATGGTCGACGAGCGACCGCGGAGCAAGGGCAAGCCGGAAGCGCTCGACGGCTGACCGAGAGCAAGAGGGGTACGACGCGGTGACGACTGCCACGGACCACGACGAGAACGCCAGCGGGTCCGTACCGTCACGCCGGGCGCGCGGCGCGCGAGGAAAGATCGCCACCGCCGTCAGCGTCCTCGGCGAACTGCTGATCACGGCCGGGCTGGTACTGGGCCTCTTCGTCGTCTACTCGCTGTGGTGGACGAACGTCCTCGCCAACCGTGAGGCCGACCAGCAAGGGGACGCGGTGCGCAAGAAATGGGCGGCCGCCGCCCCCACCCCCGACGCCAAGGGGCCGGGCGCACTGGACACCAAGGACGGCATCGGCTTCCTGCACGTCCCGGCGATGGACAACGGCGAGGTGCTGGTCAAGAAGGGCACTGACGCCGAGGTCCTCAACGAGGGCGTGGCCGGCTACTACACCAAGCCGGTCAGGTCGGGGCTGCCCCAGGACAAGAAGGGCAACTTCACGCTCGCCGCCCACCGCGACGGACACGGAGCGAAGTTCCACAACATCGACAAGCTCCACGACGGCGACCCGATCGTCTTCGAGACCAAGGACACCTGGTACGTCTACAAGGTCTACGCGACCCTCCCGCAGACCTCGAAGTACAACGTGGACGTCCTCGACGGCGTCCCCAAGGAGTCCGGCAAGCGCAAGCCCGGCCGCTACATCACCCTGACGACCTGCACCCCGGTCTACACCTCGGAGTACCGCTACATCGTCTGGGGCGAGCTGGAACGCACGGAGAAGGTCGACGCCGACCGCACGCCCCCCGAGGAACTGCGCTGACCCGCGGGCCGCGACGGCCCGCACACGCGAGGAGCCCCGGCGCCCTTCCCAGGGTGCCGGGGCTCCGCCGTCCTCCGGACGGGCGATCCGTCAGTGGTGGCGCCCCCACGGGCCACCGATGATGCCCCCTATGGGGTTGTTGTTCCCGCCCTTGTTGGGCTCGCCCTCGTCACCGCCCTGATCGCCACCGATGGTGGTCAGCGTCACGGTGGTGGAGCCGGGGTCGGACGGGGTGTTCGGCCCCGGGTCCTGGCTGGCGACACGGGCGTTGTCGTCCTGCGAACTGCCCTCGGCGAACTGGATGTTGGTGAAGCCCGCGTCCTGGAGCGCCTTCCTGGCGTCCTTGACGGTCTGGCCGAGCACGCCCGGCACCGGCGTCTGCGCCGCGGCCTTGCCGATGATCAGGGTGACCGTCGAGTTGGGCTCGGCCTGGGTGGAGCCGCCGGGGCTCTGGTCGATGACCTTGCCGACCTGGTTCGCGTCGGAGGTCTCCTTCTCCGACTTGGCGACCTTGAAGCCCTGGTCGGTCAGCTGCTTCTCGGCCGCGGCGACATCCTTGCCCCGGACGTCCGGGACGGTCTGCTTCGGGGTCTCCTTGGCGATCATCAGCGTGATGGTGGCGTCCTTGGCCGCCTTGGTGTTCGGCGCCGGGTCCTGGTCGTCGACGGTGCCGGGGTCCCGGTTGGAGACCACGGTCTTCGTCTCGAACTTGGAGAAGCCCTTGTCGCGCAGCTCGGACTGCGCCTCGCTGAGGGTGAGCCCCTTGACGTTGGGCACCGCGATCTTCTCCGGGCCCGAGCACATCGTCAGGGTGACCTCGGAGCCCTTGTCGATCTTCTGGTCGGCCTCCGGGTCCTGCTTGGTGACCTGGCCCTTCTTGGCGTTCTCACACGCCTCGGTGCCGCCCTTGGTGACCGTGAAGTCACCGTTGCGGGCGGCCTCCTTGGCCTCGTCCAGGGTCTTGCCGACGAGAGGAGGCACCGACACCTGGCTGTTCGACCCGGTGCTGCTGAACATCGCCTTGCCGATGAAGATCGCGCCGACCAGTACCAGCACACCGGCCAGGGCGAGCAGCACCGTCGAGGTGTGGCTCTTCTTCTGACTGCCGGCGCCCCGGCGGCGGTCGGGCCGCTCGTCGTAGCCGTAACCGCCGTTGTCCGGGGCGACCGGCGGGAGCATGGCGGTCTGCCCGCCCGGGTCCTGCGGACGCAGCATCGTGGTGGGCTGGTCCTGCTCGTAGCCGACCGCGCCCAGCGCGGAGGTCGCCGCGACCGGCTGGCCGTCCAGCGCCGCCTCGATGTCGGCGCGCATCTCGTCGGCCGACTGGTAGCGGTAGTCGGGGTCCTTGACCAGCGCCTTGAGGACGATGGCGTCCATCTCGGGCGTGATCTCGGGGTCGAAGGTGCTCGGCTGCTGCGGCTCCTCCCGCACATGCTGGTAGGCCACCGCGACCGGCGAGTCGCCGACGAACGGGGGGCGCACCGTGAGCAGCTCGTAGAGCAGGCAGCCGGTGGAGTACAGGTCGGAGCGGGCGTCGACCTGCTCGCCCTTGGCCTGTTCCGGGGAGAGGTACTGGGCGGTGCCGATCACCGCGGCGGTCTGCGTCATCGTCATTCCGGCATCACCCATCGCACGGGCGATGCCGAAGTCCATGACCTTCACCTGACCGGTGCGGGTCAGCATGACGTTGGCGGGCTTGATGTCGCGGTGGACGATCCCGGCGCGGTGCGAGTACTCCAGCGCCTGGAGCACGCCGATCGTCATCTCCAGCGACCGCTCGGGCAGCAGCTTGCGGCCGGAGTGCAGCAGCTCCCGCAGGGTGGAGCCGTCGACGTACTCCATGACGATGTACGGGATCGACACCCCGTCGACGTAGTCCTCGCCGGTGTCGTAGACCGCGACGATCGACGGATGGTTCAGGGAGGCGGCCGACTGGGCCTCACGGCGGAACCGGGCCTGGAAGGACGGGTCCCGGGCGAGGTCCGCCCGGAGCGTCTTCACCGCGACGGTGCGGCCGAGGCGGCTGTCGTGCGCGAGGTACACCTCGGCCATGCCACCGCGGCCGAGCACCGAGCCCAGCTCGTACCGGCCGCCGAGGCGACGCGGCTCTTCCATAAGCTTCTCCAGCCCTCTCCGTCAGTCCCGACCGCACCGGCGTGTGGTCCGGCGGTGTGCTGTCCGGGCATACCGTACCCGGCGTGCCGTACCGGACCGGGCCGTTGCCGCAACCTGATATCCGACCGGTATGGGCACGGTCCGGCTCACTTCTTGCTGCTGAGCACGGCTTTCATCACGCTCTTCGCGATGGGGGCGGAGAGCTTGCCGCCGGCGATGTCGTCCCGGAGTGTGTCGGATCCCTCGATGACGACGGCGACCGCCACGGGGGTGCCCTTGGCGGTCTTGGCGTAGGAGATGAACCAGGCGTACGGGTTGTCCTTGTTGTTCTCGCCGTGCTGAGCGGTGCCGGTCTTGCCACCGACGGTGACGCCGGGGATCTGGGCCGTGGTTCCCGTACCGTTCTTGACCACGGTCTCCATCATCTCCTGCACCTTCTGCGCGTTCTGCGGCGACAGCGGGCGGCTCATCTCCTTCGGAGTGTGCTGCTGGACGACGTTGAGGTTCGGCGCGACCAGCTGCTCGACCATGTAGGGCTGCATCAGCTTGCCGCCGTTGGCGACCGCCGCGGCGACCATGGCCATCTGGAGCGGAGTGGCGCGGTTGGACGCCTGACCGATGCCGGCCATGGCGTTCTGCGGCCGGTTGTCCTTGGGGTAGACGCTCTCGGAGGCCCGGACCGGCGTGTCGACCTTCGGGTTGTTGAAGCCGAACTTCTCCGACTCCTCCATCATCGCCTTGTTGCCCAGGTCGGCGCTGATCTTGCCGAAGACGGTGTTGCACGACCAGCGCAGCGCCTCGCGCAGGCTGGCGTTCTCGCACGGGATGTTGCCCTCGTTCTTCAGCTGGACCCCGGCGGTGTCCGGAAGGATGTAGGGCATCGGCGAGTTCGTCTTGGCGTCGATGTCGTGGTACAGCCCCTTCTCCAGCGCCGCCGCCGCGGTGACGACCTTGAAGGTCGAGCCGGGCGGGTAGGTCTGCCGCAGCGCCCGGTTGAGCATCGGGTCGTCCGGGTTGTTCTCCTTCAGCAGCGCGTTGAACGCCTCGGAGTCCTTGTCGGTGTTGCCGGCGAAGGTGGACGGGTCGTACGACGGGGTGCTGGCCAGGGCCAGGATCGCGCCGGTCTCCGGGTTGATCGCGGCGACCGCGCCCTTCTTGTCGCCGAGCCCCTCGAAGGCGGCCTTCTGGGCCTTGGCGTCCAGGGTGGTGACGACGTCACCGCCGGCCGGCTTGCGGCCGGTGAGCATGTCGACGGTCCGGCTGAAGAACAGCTTGTCGTCCGTGCCGGTCAGGATGGAGTCGTTCAGCTTCTCCAGCTGGTTCGCGTCGAACGCCTGCGAGGCGTAGCCGGTGACCGGCGCCCACATCTTGCCGTTCTTGTACGTCCGCTTGTACTTGTAGTCGCCGTGGTCGGTGACCACCGAGCCGGTGATGGCCTTGCCGTCGACGATGATGTTGCCCCGCGGGGTGCTGTAGCGCTCGATGGCCACCCGGCGGTTGTGCTTGTCGTTCTTGAGCTCGTCGGCCTTGACGAACTGCACCCAGTTGACGCGGACGAGCAGGGCGAGGACGAGCAGGCCGCAGAAGATCGCGACCCGGCGCAGGGGCTTGTTCACGGGCGGACCACCTGGGTCATCTCGGCGTCGGTGGACGGTGCGGGCGTCGGTGCGGGACGACGCGCGGTGTCGCTGATGCGGAGCAGGATCGCCACCAGCGCCCAGTTCGCGATCACGGACGAACCGCCCTGGGCCAGGAACGGCATCGTCATACCCGTCAGCGGGATCAGACCGGTCACACCGCCGGCGACGACGAAGACCTGGAGGGCGAAGGCACCGGAGAGGCCGACGGCGAGCAGCTTGCCGAAGGGGTCGCGGGCGGCCAGCGCCGTCCGCAGACCGCGCTCGATCAGCAGGCCGTAGAGGATCAGGACGGCCATCAGCCCGGCAAGGCCGATCTCCTCGCCGACGGTGGCGAGGATGTAGTCGCTCTTGGGGGCGATGCCGCGGATGAGGCGGGAGTAGCCCTGGCCGAGGCCGGAGCCGAGGATGCCGCCCGAGCCGAAGGAGTACATCGCCTGGGCGGTCTCGGTGACACCGCCGTTCTCCAGCGCCAGCGGGTTGAGCCAGTTCTGGATGCGGGACTGGACGTGCGACTCGAAGGTGGCCACCGCCACCGCGCCGCCCGCACTCAGCAGCAGACCGAAGACGATCCAGCTGGTGCGCTCGGTGGCGACGTACAGCATGACGACGAAGAGGCCGAAGAAGAGGAGCGAGGTGCCGAGGTCGGTCTCGAAGACCAGGATCATCAGGCTCAGCGCCCAGATGGCGAGGATCGGCCCGAGGTCGCGGCCGCGCGGCAGGTACATCCCCATGAAGCGGCGGCTGGCCAGTGCCAGGGCGTCCCGCTTCACCATCAGGTAGCCGGCGAAGAAGATCGCGATGATGATCTTCGCGAACTCGCCGGGCTGCAACGAACCCAGACCCGGGATCGTGATCCAGATCTTGGCGCCGTTGACGCCGGGGAAGAACATCGGCGCGATCAGCAGGACCAGCGCGACGATCATCGAGATGTAGGTGTAGCGCTGGAGGACGCGGTGGTCCTTGAGGACGATCAGGATGCCGATGAACAGGGCGACACCGAGGGTCGACCACATCATCTGGTTGGGCGCCATCGCCGCCCCGAGCGAGGGCTCCTGGTCGAGCCGCCAGATGAAGACCAGGCCCAGACCGTTGATCAGGGTGGCCATCGGCAGCATCAGCGGGTCGGCGTACGGCGCCCACTTGCGGACGACGAGATGGGTGACGCCGGCCAACAGGCCGAGCCCGAGGCCGTAGCCCAGGACGCCGGCGGGCACGGTGTGCTCCTTGGCCAGACCGACGTTGATGTACGCGTACACCGCGATCAGCACGGCGAAGACGAGCAGTGCCAGTTCGGTGTTGCGGCGGCTCGGGGCTCCGATGGTGCCGATGGTGGTGGTGTTGGTGGTACTGCTCATGTGGTGTACGGCCCCCTACGCCCTCACTGCTGGGTGCTGCAATTCTTCTCCAGCTTCTGCTGCTCCTCTGCGGAGGGGGCGTTGCTGGTGCCGGCCGCGGGGTCGGCCGTCGCGGCGAAGGCGCCGGGCACGGCGGGTACGGCGGAGTGCCCCGGCGTCGGGGTGACCGGCACACCGTCGGTGGGCGGCGCCGTCGGCGTCCCGGGCTTGCCGTGCTGACCGGGAGTGCCCGTGCCGTTCTTGCCCTTGGAGTCCGCCTCGGCGCGCTCGGCGGCCTCCCGCTGCTCCTTGACGCGGCAGGCGTTGGCCTGCTTGCCCAGTTCGGCGATCTTCGTGACGGCCTGGCTGCGGCTGTCGACCGCGATCGTCTCCTTGACCTGGTTGCGCTGGTACAGCGGCAGGTACTTGAGTTCGATCTCGGGGTGGTCCTGGTCGACCTTGCTGAGCGAGAACCACGCCAGGTCCTGGCTCAGGCCCCGGTAGAGCGCGATGTGGTCGTCCTTGGTGCCCACGTAGTACTGGTTCTGCGTCCAGCCGTAGCCCGCGTAGAGACCACCGCCGACGACGGCCAGCGCCAGCGCGCTGAACAGCGAGCGCTTGATCCACACACCGCGCCGCCGGGGCTTGACGAAGTCCTCGTCGGCGAACGCGTCGAACGAGCCCTGGCCTGGGCCCGCCGCCTCGCCGTTCCCGCTCCCGGGCGGGCCGAAGGCGCCCGCGGCGGACTGCCCGTCGTGGTGCCGGCCGAGTTCGGCGGCGCGCGCGGCGGGCGTCTGGAGCGTGCTCGGGTCGTTGAGCTGGTGCTGGTTCTCGGCGACGGCGCCGACGATGACGGGGGTGTCGTTGAGCTGCCCGGCGAGCGTCTCGGAGCCGTCCACGTCGAGGACGTCGGCGACGATGCAGGTGATGTTGTCGGGGCCGCCGCCGCGCAGCGCGAGCTGGATCAGCTCCTGCACGGTCTCGTGCGGCCCGTGGTAGCCCGCCAGCGTCTCTTCCAGCGTCTGGTGGCTGACCACGCCGGACAGTCCGTCCGAGCAGATCAGGTAGCGGTCGCCGGCGCGCACCTCGCGGATGGACAGGTCCGGTTCGACGTGGTCGCCGCTGCCCAGCGCGCGCATCAGCAGGGAGCGCTGCGGGTGGGTGGTGGCCTCTTCCTCGGTGATCCGGCCCTCGTCGACCAGGCGCTGGACCCAGGTGTGGTCCTGGGTGATCTGGGTGAGCACACCGTCGCGCAGCAGATAGGCGCGGGAGTCGCCGACGTGGACGAGGCCGAGCCGCTGGCCCGTCCACAGCAGTGCGGTCAGGGTGGTGCCCATGCCTTCGAGCTGAGCGTCCTCCTCGACCATGACGCGCAGTTGCTCGTTGGCGCGCTGCACGGCGGTGCCGAGGGAGGTGAGGATGTCCGAGCCGGGCACATCGTCGTCGAGCTGGACGAGGGTGGAGATCACCTCGGAGGAGGCGACCTCGCCGGCCGCCTGGCCGCCCATGCCGTCGGCGATGGCGAGGAGGCGGGGGCCGGCGTAGCCGGAGTCCTCGTTGCCCTCGCGGATCATGCCCTTGTGGGACCCGGCGGCGAAGCGCAGTGACAGGCTCATGCGCACCTCTCCCGTCGGCTCGGGGTACAGCCGGTCTCGTCGAGCCACACTGCCCACCCTCCGGTCGGGAGCATGCCCGGGGCCGTCGAGTGGACCGCCGCGGCTCGCTCGCTCCGCTCGCTCATTGTCGTACTACTTCCGCAGCTCGATGACGGTCTTGCCGATGCGGATCGGGGCTCCCAGCGGGATCGGGGTCGGGGTCGTCAGCCGGCTCCGGTCCAGGTACGTGCCGTTGGTCGAACCGAGGTCCTCGACGATCCACTGGCCGTCACGGTCCGGATAGATCCTGGCATGCCTGCTCGACGCGTAGTCGTCGTCGAGCACGATCGTGGAGTCGTGCGCGCGGCCCAGCGTGATCGTCTGTCCCTGGAGGGCGACGGTGGTGCCGGTGAGGCTGCCTTCGGAGACCACGAGCTTGGTGG
>NZ_JCANQV010000243.1:0-9092 GCF_059553635.1 Candidatus Streptomyces philanthi | reverse complement strand
CACCGGCTGACGCGCCGCCACATGATCGCGCCCCGCCCGTCTTCCCCTTCGGGCGGGGCGTCCCGCCGTCCGGCCCGGGAATCTCCCGGCGGCCCGGCCCGTTCCCTCCACGAGGCCCGCGGCGCGCGGGCCCCGACCGGCAGGAGGCAGCGTGTACGGCGATCCCGGGACGATCCGCAGAGTGCTCACCGAGACGGGCGACACCTGGGCGGTGGTCGGCCTGTCCGCCAACGAGAACCGCCCGGCGTACGGCGTGGCCGATGTCCTGCGGCGCTACGGCAAGCGGATCGTGCCGGTGCATCCGCGCGCCGAGACGGTGCACGGCGAACGCGGCTACGCGTCGCTGGCGGACATCCCCTTCCCGGTCGACGTGGTGGACGTGTTCGTCAACAGCGACCTGGCGGGCGGCGTCGCCGACGAGGCGCTGGCGGTCGGCGCGAAGGCCGTGTGGTTCCAGATCGGCGTGGTCGACGAGGCGGCGTGGGAGCGGGTGCGCGCCACGGGGACGGACATGGTGATGGACCGGTGCCCGGCGGTCGAGATGCCTCGGTTGGGGATGAAGGTGGTGGATCAGGGCCCGTCCGCGCCCCCTTCGTCCGCCACTCGCACGTAGCCGCCCGGCACGCCCCGTGGCCGGTCCGGCGAGGCCGGGGGCGCGCGTGCCGGACACCCCGCCGCGACGGAACGCGCCGGACGGGCGCTAACGTCACCTCATGCTCATGCCCACACCGCGTGCCGCCCGCCCCGAGGACGCCGCGGAACTGGTCCGGCTGCGCCGGATGATGTTCCGCGCGATGACCGGCCGTGACGAGCCCGGCGACTGGGAGCGGAAGGCCGAGGTGATGGCGCGCCGTCATCTGTCGGCCCCCAGGTGCTCGCTCGGCGCGTTCGTGATCGACGGCCGGGCGGACGACGGCGGACCGCATCTGGCGGCATGCGCGGTCGGCACGGTCGAGGAGCGGCTTCCGGCGCCCGGCCATCCGTCGGGCCGTTTCGGCTTCGTCTTCAACGTGTGCACCGACCCCCGGTACCGAGGCCAGGGCCACGCGCGGGCGACGACCGAGGCACTCCTGAACTGGTTCGCCGACCAGGGCGTGACCCGCGTCGACCTGCACGCCACCGCCGACGCCGAACCCCTCTACCGCAGCCTCGGCTTCACCGAACACTCCACGGCACTCTCCCTCGACCTGCGCCGGACACACGGTTAGGGCCCGTGGCGAACGTCGCGTCGTCCGCCGCAGGCGCGCCCCGGGCCAGGCCGACGGGGCGCGTCCGCGGCTCGGCGGTGGTACGGTCCGGCCCGCCGGTCGGCGGTGGGGCAGCGGGGCGACGCCCCGTCAGCCGACCGCCACGCCCAGCCCTTCCACCACCTCCGCACCCGGCAGACCGGTCAGGGCCTTGCCCGGCACGATGAGCTTGCCGCGTCGTCGGCCGCTGCCGATGAGGACGTACGGCATGTCGGCGACGGTGGTGTCCACGAGCAGTGCCCAGTCGGTGGGCAGCCCGATGGGGGTGATGCCGCCGTATTCCATGCCGCTGTCGCCGACGGCGGTCTCCATCGGGGCGAACGACGCCTTGCGGGCGCCGAGGTGGCGGCGCACGGTGCCGTTGACGTCGACGCGGGTGTGCGAGGGGACGAGGCAGGCGGCGAAGGTGGTGGTGGCGCCGCGCCTGCCCGCGACCACCACGCAGTTGGCGGACCGCTCCCGCAGCCAGTCGCCGTGGTGGGCGACGAGGTCCGCGGTGTCGGCGATGGCCGGGGCGGTGTCGACGTAGCGGATCTCCTCGACCGGGACCGGTGCGCTCCACTCGCGCAGCGCCGCGGCCACCGGCGGGGTGAGCAGGTCCAGGCGGTCGACGGCGGGCCGGACATCGTCGAAGGCATCCATGGGGTGCGGCATGCGCGTCAAACTAACAGCCTTCGCGGGCGGTGTTCCGGTCCGTTCCGGCAGGTGGACGGACCTCGCGTCCGGCGGGACGAGTACCGACAGGGGCATCGCGGCGGGTGCAGTTCCGCCATCGCGGTGGCCGGGCAGGACGAGTACCGGCAACGTCATCCCGACCGATTCGGTGCCGTCATCGCGGCAGCCGCAGACTTCAGCGCCCGCCCCACCGTCCCGCACGACGCCCCCACCGCCGCGACCACCGCCCCTCTACACCCCGGCGGCTGACGTCCCCACAGCCCCTCCTTCACCCCACCCCGGTCCCGGGCCTCCCGCCCTCCTCCCGACCGTCCTCGGCGGCCGACAGAGCGAGCAGTTGGGCCGGGGTGACGTCGTCGGGTATGGGGACGGGGGGCGGGGTGCGCAGTGGGGGGCGCCAGCCCTCCTCGGGGTGCCAGGTGCGGACGATTCTGGCGGGTGCGCCGGCCACCACCGCGTGGTCGGGTACCTCGCCGCGGACGACCGCGCCGGCCGCGACGACGACATTGCGGCCGAGGCGGGCGCCGGGCAGGATCACCGCGCCGGTGCCGATCCAGCTGCCGGGGCCGATGGTGACCGGTTCGGTGCGGGGCCACTGCTTGCCGACCGGGACGCCGGGGTCGTCGTAGCTGTGGTTGGTGGTGGTGACGTAGACACCGGGGCCGAAGAAGCAGTCGTCGCCGATCGTCAGCCGGACATCGGCGATCACATGGCTGCCGCGTCCGAGGACCACGCCGTTGCCGAGGGTGAGGACGGGGTCGGGGCCGAGGTCGAGGTCCGGCATCATGCCCGCGGTGAGGGTGACGTCCTGGCCGATGATGCAGTGCTCGCCGAGTTCGATCCAGCGTTCGCCGAAGACCGTTCCCTGCGGGAAGGCCAGCCGGGTGCCGGCGCCGATCCGGCGGAACCGGTAGGGCCCCGGCCGGTCGGCGGTCACCGCCGCGGCCTCCCGCATCCAGCGCGACCCGCGGTGCACGGCACGGGAGACGGCCCGGCGCCGCCAGGCCGCGAGGGACGAGAACACGTTCTTGTTCGACGGCATTCGCACACCGTACTCAGCGTGCCGTGTGCCCGGCCGGGCCCCGCCCTGTGATCTTCACCCCACCGGCCGTGGCTCAGTCCCGTTCGCCGTGGACCCGGGCGTGCGTCCGCGCCAGCTCCACGTACACCGCCGCGTTGGCCCGTATGCCCTCGCGTTCCTCCTCGGTCAGCTCCCGCCTGACCTTGGCCGGGACGCCCGCGACCAGTGAGCCGGGCGGGACGACCATGCCCTGCGGCACCAGTGCCTGCGCCGCGATCAGCGAACCGGCCCCGACGCGCGCGCCGTTGAGGATCGTCGCCCCCATGCCGACCAGGACGTCGTCCTCCACGGTGCAGCCGTGCAGGACGGCGTTGTGCCCGACCGAGACCCGGGCGCCGACGGTGACGGGGAAGCCCGGGTCGACGTGGACCGTGCAGTTGTCCTGGATGTTGCTCCCCTCCCCCACCGTGATCGGGCCGCCGTCGGCGCGCAGCACCGTGTGGTACCAGACGCTCGACCCGGCGGCCATCGTCACCTCCCCCAGGACCACCGAGGTCGGGGCGGTGAAGGCCGTCGGGTCGATGTCCGGGGCGGTGCCGCCCACGCCCGCGATCAACGCGTCCTGCGCCATGGAGGATCTCCTTCGTCCGTACGATCACGCCGTGGTGCACGGTACGCGGTGGAGAAGTCCGGTGGCCCGGGGGCCGGTTCACGGGTGCGGGGCGTCGCGCACGTACGTGATCCGGCCGCCGTGGACGCGGACGACCCGGACGGTCATCCCGCGGTCCGTGCCGCGCAGGTAGTGGGCCGTGCAGCGGGTCCAGGCCCCGGGGACCGCGGGCAGGTCGCTGACGCAGTCCACCGAGCGCGGCCCCTTGAGGATCAGCGGCAGCGACAGGTGCCCGGCGAGGGACGCGGCGACCTCGGCGCGCGGGACGCTGTCGCTGACGCGGTTCACCTCACTGGTCGCGTCCCGCTCCAGCAGCCACCTGCTGCCCGCGACGAAGCCCGCGGCCAGCAGGGCCGGCGCGGCCAGCGCCAGGCCGACGGCGCGCAGAGGGGTCACGGCGCTCCTCCCGGGCGGACGGTGGTACCCGGCCGCGACGGCCGGGGCACGACCCATTGTGAGGGTTCGGTGACCGACGGCAACAGGAGGACGCCGGAGCGGCCGTACGCGGCGGGCGTACGCCGGGGCGCTCAGACGGCCGAGGGCGCCGGTCCCCGCATCCGTTCGCTGATCCAGTGCAGGGAGTCGGGCATCCGCTGGAGGTAGGTACGGGCGTCGTGCCCGCCGCCGGGTATCTCGAAGAGGGTGGTACGGACCGGGCCGCGCGTGCACTCGCGGAGGAACGCCTTCACGTCCGTCACCGCCTTCTCCTCGGTGCCCAGCTCGAAGGCCAGATGGACGTCCGGGCCCTTGCGGTCGGCGAGCCGCCGGGCCAGCCACCGGGGGTCGTTGGCCCGCTTCGCCTCGGGGAACCCCTGCCACATCGGCGAGTCGGGGACCGTGTCGGGTCCGTTGACGATGGCGGCCTTGAACTTCTCCGGGTGCTTGAGCACGGCCTTCAGCGCGGCGAAGCCCCCGGACGAGGAGCCCATGAAGGCCCAGCCGTCCCGGTGGTCGTAGGTACGGAAGTGGGCTCGGGCGAAGTCCGGTACGTCCTCGGTCAGCCAGGTGCCCACCTTGGGCCGCCCCGGGATGTCGCTGCCGTCGTAGTACTTCTTCTCCGGGTTGAGGACGGGCATCACCACGATGAACGGCAGGGTCTTGCCCTGCTTCGACCACTCGGCGATCCGTTCCTGGAGGGCGTACCGGTCCGACGCCCAGTAGTTGAGCGGGTACCCCCAGGACCCGGGCAGGGCGATCAGTACGGGGAAGCCGCTGCGGGCGTAGCGCGCCTGGTCGTACTGGGGCGGCACCCAGGCCCAGATGTCGCCGGTGATGCCGGAGGCGCGGCCGTGCCAGCGGGTGGTGACGATCCTGGTGCCGTCGTCGCCCGTGGTGCGGTACTCCGTGAGGGCCGACCGCGGCGCCCGGGGCTGCGCCACCCGGGGCGGCGCGTCGTCGGCGGCCTCTTTGACCTGCGTCTTCAGCCTCGGGACACGGGAGGCGTCGACATGTTCGGGGCCGCAGCCGGCGAGGAGCCCCAGCAGGGCGAGCAGGCTCACCAGGGCGCCGGGGCGCGGGCACTTCATCGGGGTGTTCTCCTCGGGGTGAACGCCCGGCGGGGCGGCGCGCGAATGCGCCGCCGGAAGGGGAGGGCCAGGGCGGTGGCCACCACCTTAAGATCATTTCGGAGCGGGTCGTGCCCCGGGCCCTCCCGCACGGCGTACTCCGGCCACCGGCACCGGCACGCCACCGGCCCGGCAGCGGGTGCTGCCGGGCCGGTGTGCTGGGGCGTGGGTCGTTCCGGTCAGTCGGCCGGGGAGGCCGCCGCCTTCTTCTCCGCCTCGGCCGCCTCGCGGGCCGCGGCGGCCTTCTTCGCGCGCCACTTCATCAGCAGGAAGGAGCCGATGCCGAAGAGGACGGCGGCCACCAGTCCGAGGTAGGAGAAGCGCTTGAGCCATGCCTCGGCGACCACGCCGAGGGTGTACAGGAGGGCGGTCGTCCCGCCGGCCCAGATGATGCCGCCGAGGACGTTGGCGATCAGGAACTTCCAGTACGGCATCCTCAGGACACCGGCCAGCGGCCCGGCGAAGATCCGCAGCAGGGCGATGAAGCGTCCGAAGAAGACCGCCCACATGCCCCACTTGTCGAACTTCTCCTCGGCCATCCGGACGTGGTCCGGGCCGAAGTGCTTGGGGAACTTCCGGCCCGCCCAGTCCAGCAGGGGCTGGCCGCCCTTGCGGCCGATCAGATAGCCGATCGAGTCCCCGATGATCGCGCCGGCGGACGCGCAGGCGCCGAGGACGAAGGGGTCGATGTGTTCCTGTGTCGCGGCGAGGATCGCGGCGCTGACGAGGACGATCTCGCCGGGCAGCGGGATGCCGAGGCTCTCCAGACCGATGACCACCCCCACCAGGAGGTAGACGCTCAAGGCCGGTACGGTCGCCAGCCACTCCTGGATGTGCAAAGCCGCTTCCTCCGCTTGGTGTCGGGCCCCGTGGGGCGCTGCCCGCCGTCAACCCGGCCCGGCGCCGGTCGGCGACTCCCCCGGCACGCCGTGGGGCGCCCGGGAAGGGTACTCGATCCGGCCCGGCGGGAAGGGGTCCCGCCCGTGCACCGCCGGGTACGCACGGGGGAAGACGCGCAGGTGTGACGGGAGGTTGCGCACCTGGCACAAGGGCCCGCCGCGCAGCGCGCGACGGGCCGGGACGGAGGCGGGGCGGGGCTCAGCCGTTGGGGCGCAGGGTCCAGACGATGGTCATCTCGCCGGTGACGGCGCCGTCCTCGCGGGTGATGGCGACGTGGACGGGGAACTCGGGGCGCTCGCCGGCGTCGAGTGCGGCGATCACCTCGGTGGCCGGGCGGCCGAGTTCCGCGGTGGCGGTGACCGGGCCCATGGCGAGCTTCTTGTAGCCGATCTCGGCGCGTACGGCCAGCGGCACCGCGCGGCCCAGCTCCGATCCGAAGGCGGCCATCACGACGGCGCCGCTGGCCGATTCGGCGAGGGTGAACATCGCCCCGGCGTGCGGGCCGCCCACGTGGTTGTGGAAGTCGGACCGGTCGGGGAGGCGGACCACGGCACGCTCGGCGGTGGCCTCGGTGAATTCGAGGTCGAGGGTGCGGACCATCGGCACGGAGGCCGCCATCATCGCGCCGATCGGCGGCAGGGCTTCGGAGGACATGGCGGCATGTTACCTACCGGTAGCTTAGGGGGGAAGGGGTACCCGGGAGCCCGCGGCCGCCGCCCGCCGCGAGGCCGCTCCGGCGGGGCCGCCCGGATAGGCTTCCGGCCCATGTGGCCGAGACGACGACAGATCCGGAACGCCGGGTGCCTCCCCTGCACGACCGGGCGGTGGCGGTGATCACCAGGCATCCCTGGGCGGGACGCAACTTCACCCTCCTCACGGCGGCCACCCTGGTCGCCGGCCTGGGCAGCTCCGGCGCCCTGGTGGCGTCCGCCTTCGCCGTACTGGAGGCCGGGGGCACGGCGGGCGACGTCGGTCTGGTCGCCGCCGCCCGCACCGTGCCCCTCGTCGTGTTCCTGCTGGTCGGCGGCGCACTCGCGGACCGGCTGCCGCGCCACCGGGTGATGGTCGCGGCCAACGCCCTCAACTGCCTCTCGCAGGGCACCTTCGCCTGGCTGGTGCTCGCCGGGGAGCCCCGGCTGTGGCAGATGGCGCTGCTGGCCGCGCTCGGCGGCACCGGGAGCGCGTTCTTCGCCCCCGCGTCCGAGGGAATGGTGCTCGCCAGCGTCTCCGGCGCGCACGCGAGCCGGGCGTTCGCGGTGTTCCGGATGGCGCAGAACGGCGCGAACATCGGCGGCGCGGCGCTGGGCGGCGCCCTGGTCGCCGCCGTCGGGCCGGGCTGGGTGCTGGCCGTGGACGCCGCCTCGTTCGCCGTCGCGGGTGCGCTGCGCGCCTTCCTCGACATCAGCGGGACCCCCGAGCGGGCGCCGGGCGGCGGGCTGCTGCACGACCTGCGGGACGGCTGGCGCGAGGTGGTCGGCCGTCCCTGGCTGTGGACGGTGGTGGTGCAGTTCTCCGTCGTCAACGCGGTGCTGACCGCGGCCGAGTCGGTGTACGGCCCGCTCGTCGCCGCCGACCGGCTGGGCGGCGCGGGCCCCTGGGGCCTGGCGCTCGCCGCGTTCGGCGTCGGGACGACGGGCGGCGCGCTGCTGATGACCCGCCGCTCCCCCAGACGGCTGCTGTTCACCGGCAGCCTCTGCGTCTTCCCCCTCGCCCTGCCGTCCGCGGCGCTCGCGGTACCGCTGCCCGTCACGGCCGTCGTCGCGGTGATGTTCGTGGCCGGGATCGCGGTCGAGGTGTTCGCCGTGACGTGGATGACGGCGCTGCACCAGGAGATCCCGGAGGAGAAGTTCTCCCGGGTGTCGTCCTACGACATGCTCGGCTCGGTGTCCCTGATGCCGCTGGCCGCCGCGCTGGCCGGCCCGGTGCAGGACCTCGTCGGCCGGTCCGCTGCGCTGTGGGGCTGCTCCGCGCTGATCGTGCTGCTGACGGCCGCCGTGCTGTGCGTCCCGGACGTACGGCACCTGACCCGGCGCCCGCCGGAGCCGGACACGGGCGGGGCCGCGGGGCCGGAGCGGGCGGCGGCCCCGGAGCGCGGGGCGGGGGTCTGATCAGCCGACGCTGAACGCGCCGTCCGGCGGCACCGGTGAGGCGACGGCCCCGGTGTCCGTCACGGCGGCCGCGTCCCCGATCAGCTCGGTGAGCGCCTCGCCGTGGACGACCCGCGCCGGGAACGCGTCACCGGCCGTACGGCGGGCCAGCGCGGCCAGCGGCAGTCCGGTGTGCGAGGCCACCACGACCGTGTTCCCGAACCGCCGGCCGCGCAGCACCGACGGCTCGGCGATCAGCGCGAGATGCGCGAAGACCTGGGCGTACGTGGCGAGCTGGCCGCGCAGGAAGGCGAACGGGGCACTGTCGGCGAGGTTCGCCGTGTACCGGCCGCCGGGGCGCAGCACCCGGGCCGCGTCCCGCGCGTACCCGAGGGAGGTCAGGTGCGCCGGGACCCGCGAGCCGCCGAAGACATCGGCCACGAGGACATCGGCGCTCCCGTCGGGCGCCTGCGCCAGCGCGGTGCGGGCGTCCGCCACCCGTACGGTGACGCCGGACCCGTCCGGCAGCGGCAGCCGTTCGGCGACCAGCTCCGCGAGGCCCCGGTCCGCCTCGACGACGAGCTGGCGGGAGCCGGGGCGGGTGGCAGCGAGATAGCGCGGCAGGGTCAGTGCCCCGCCGCCCAGGTGGAGGGCGTCGAGCGGCCGGCCCGGCGCGGCGGCCTCGTCCAGGACGTGGGCGATCCTGCGGGCGTACTCGAACTCCAGCTCCGTGGGCGCGTCGAGGTCGACGTACGACTGGGGCGCGCCGTCGACGGTCAGCAGCCAGGCGCGGGCCCGGTCGACGTCGGGCAGCAGCTTGGCGGTGCCGTGGTCCACGGCGCGGGTGACCGGTACCGGCTCGGGTGCTTCGTCCACCGCCCCATTGTGACGGGTCCGGGCGCGGCGCTCCCCGTCAGCCGTCCCAGA
>NZ_JCANQV010000242.1:0-9134 GCF_059553635.1 Candidatus Streptomyces philanthi | reverse complement strand
GAGCTCCGGCTCCTGAGACCTTTGGTCTCGGGAGCCGGAGCCTTTTTGCGTTCACCGCCCCTTCCCCGCCCAACGGCATGGATGTCATATGACGTTCACTTCGCGTCAGCAGGATTTCCCGGCATGGGGACAGCAGACGTGGGGACGGCAGGGACAGGGACCGCGCGTGCGCTCAGGGCGGCCGGAGTGCGCGCCGGTGACGAAGTGGTGGTGCCGGCGTTCGGCAACCCCGAAGTGGCCCGGGCCGTGGTGGGGACGGGAGCGCTTCCCGCGTACGCCGAGGTGGACCCGGAGAGCTACTGCCTCGACCCGGCCTCGGTGGCCGACGCGGTGACGAGCCGTACGGCGGCCGTGGTGGCGGTCAACCGGTTCGGACGGCAGGCGGACGCCGGGTGGCTGCGCGCGGTGGGACAGCGGCACGGGCTGCTGGTCCTGGTCGAGGACGAGCCGGCCGCGACGGGCGGCCCGCAGGAGACGGAGCGCCGCCGGGCACACGCGGCGTATCTGGACGGCAGGTTGACCGGCGTCCTCACTCCGGCGCCCGCGACCGGGCACCTGTACATCCGGTACGTGGTGCGGATTCCCGGTAACGGACGGCCCGACCGCGACGCGTTCGCGCGGGCGCTGCGGGCCAGGGGCGTGGCGTGCGAAGTGCCCGTCCACGCGCCCGTGTACCGGATGCCGGGGCTGCGGCGGGACGCCTTTCTGCCGCAGACCGAAAGGGCCGTGGACGAGACGCTGGCGCTGCCGGCGCATGCCGGAATGACCCGGCGTGAGATCCAGCGGATGGCCGGTGCGTGCAATGCGCTCGGGGGACTGCTCCAGCCCGCCTTTTAGGCGGAGCGGGGGCGCGCGGCGGGCGATTCGGTCGTACGGCGGAGTTCATGTATGATCTATTCCGCTGGCTCGCCCCAATAGCTCAGTCGGCAGAGCGTCTCCATGGTAAGGAGAAGGTCTACGGTTCGATTCCGTATTGGGGCTCCGAAAAGGAAAGCCCCCGTCATATTGGCGGGGGCTTTCCTTGTATACGGAGGGAGAAGGGCTTCCACCGGTGTCCGCGGGGGCGGAACACCGCGGCCGGGGAAAGCCCTCCGCCGCCCGCGCGGCGTTATACGACGGGGATTTCCGGGACGCGCATCGCGAGGATGGCCATGTCGTCCGAGGCCGGTTCGGCGGCGAAGCGTTCCACGGCACGCAGCACCCGGGCGGCCACCGCGCCCGCCGTCAGGCCCGTACACGTCGTCAGGACGTCGGTGAGGCCGTCGTCGCCGAGCATGCGGGTGCCCTCGCGGCGTTCGGTGACGCCGTCGGTCACACACAGCAGGACATCGCCCGGGTCGAGGGTGACGGTCTGTTCGTAGAGCTCCAGGTCCTCCATGACGCCGAGGAGGGGCTGGGGGTCGGCGGCGGGGGCGACCGTGCCGTCCTGGCGGAGCCGGAGCGGCAGGGGATGACCGGCGCAGACGACCTTGAGGAGCGCGCCGCCGTCGGGCTGCGGCCGCAGTTCCCCGTAAAGGAGCGTCAGGAAGCGGCTGCGGGCGCCCTCGTCGAGGATGGCGGCGTTGAGGCGTTCGAGGACGGCGGGGCCGCCGAAGCCCTCGCGGGCCAGCAGCCGCAGGGCGTGCCGGGCCAGGCCCGTGACGGCCGCTGCTTCCGGGCCCGTGCCGCAGACGTCGCCGATGGCGAACCCGTAGGCGCCGTCGCGGATCGGGAAGACGTCGTAGAAGTCGCCGCCGACCTCGTTGCCCTCGCCGGCCGCGCGGTAGATGACCTCGACCTCGACGCCCGGGACCTCCGGCAGCTCCGGCGGCAGGAGGCTGCGCTGGAGGGACTGGCTGATGGCCGTGCGTTCGGAGTAGAGACGGGCGTTGTCCAGGGCGAGGGCGGCGCGGCGGGAGAGGTCCTCGGCGAGTTCCAGGATCTCCTGGCGGAAGTGCTCCTCGGTGGGTTTGCCGAGGGTGAGCATGCCGATGACGCGGTTGCGGGCGACCAGCGGCAGGACGACGGTCTCGCCGCCGACGGCCGAGGCGGTGGCCAGGGAGGCGCCCGGGGCACCCGAGGCGCGGGTGGAGGAGCCCAGGCCCACACTGCGCAGGGAACTGCGCAGCGCCGCGTCGTGGGCGGCGTCGGCGGGGGCGGTCCAGACCCGGGCGCCCGGTGTGGGGACCGGTTCGGGCGGGTCGACCTTCAGCAGCAGGTTCTTGAGTCCGTCGATGCGGTCCTCGTCCTCGTGGAGGACGTAGGACAGCTCGGGTTCGGAGGTCTGGTCGGCGACGGTGTAGACGGCGCACCAGGTGGCGAGAGTGGGGACGGTCATCTGGGCCATCAGGGCCAGCGTCTGGTCGCGGTCGAGGGTGCCGGCCAGCAGGTCGGACGCCTCGACGAGGAAGGAGAGGGAGCCGCGGCGCAGCTTCTCCAGCTCAGTGAGGCGGGCGCGTTCGACGGCGAGGGCGATGCGGTCGGCGGCGAACTGGAGGTTCAGTGCCTCTTCGTTGGTGTAGCGGCCGGCGGTCTCGGCGGCGACGCCGAGCGAGCCGGTCAGCCGGCCCTCGACCTTGAGGGGGACGGTGACGACGGAGCGCATGCCCGTACCGGAGAGCAGCGGGACGGCGCCGGGGACGGCGGTGAGGTCCTCGTGGACGGCGGGCATCCGGGCTGAGCCGTAGCGGCCGGAGCCCGCCTCGACCGGTACACGGGCGAAGCGCTGGCGGGCGGAGGGCAGTCCGGTGGAGGCGCGGACCTCCAGTTCGGTCTCGTCGTCGGTGGCGAGGAGGAGGTAGGCGGCGTCGCCGTCGAGCATGTCGCGGGCGCGTTCGACGGTGCGTTGGAGGAGTCCGTCGAGGTCGTCGGGGGCGGGGGAGCCGATGAAGACCTCGAACGGGTCCGAGGGGCGGCCCTCGGCGTGGGCGGCGGTGTCCGGGGCGGGGGTGCGCTGCGGGCTCTGGAGCACGGCGCGTTCGTGCTCGCGTACCAGCAGGCAGACGGTGGACGCCTCGCCGTCGGCGTCGCGGACGCGCAGATGGGTGGCGTAGACGGGGACGACGCGGCCGTCGGCGTCCCTTATCCCGTAGGAGCCCTCCCAGCGGGAGAGGCGGAGGGCCTCGGCGACGCCGGTGCCGGTGCCGGGGGTGTGGGGCCAGGCGGCGAGGTCGGTGAGGGGCTTGCCGATGACCTGTTCGGCGTCGTACTGGAAGAGGTCGCAGGCGTCGTCGTTCCAGACGCTGATGCAGCCGCCGCGGTCGACCTGGACGACGGCGACGCGGACGCGGGTGTCGGCGACGGGGAGGGCGTCCACCGGGAGGGCGGGGCCGGCGGAGCGGGTGCCGGCCGGGCGTTCGGGCAGGTCGAGCTGGAACCACACATGTTTGCGGGCGGTGCCGTACTCGACGCCCCAGCAGGAGGAGAGGGCGCCGCACAGCAGCAGGCCGCGGCCGCCCTCGCGGTCGGGCGGGACGACGGTGCGGCCGCCGTGCTGGAGGGGGATCTCACGTTCGGGGTAGCGGTCGGCGACGGAGATGCGGACGCCGCGTTCGGAGCGCAGGCAGAGCACATCGGCAGCGGTGCCGGCGTGGACCACGGCGTTGGTGACGAGTTCGCTGGTCAGGACGACGGCGTCGTCGACGATGTCGCCGTAGCCCCAGCCCTGGAGGGTGTCCCGGACGAACGCGCGGGCGGTGGCGACGGAGCGCCCGACCGGCTCGAAGGTGGCGGCAGCCCGCGCGGTGATCACAGCACTCCCCATTGGATTTTTGTCGCTCCCCCAACTCCTGTGCCCGTTTCCCCTGGCCTCGATGCGCCAGGAGCGCGCCGGAGATCCCGGCCGGTCGTCCCGGCGCCGCCTCCCGGCAGGGGGCCGGTGCGCGGTCCGGCCGGTCCGCACACTCCTAGTCAGGCTAGACGGTCGCCTCGGGAGGTGGGAACGAAGGCGTCCTTTCCGGGAGCTTGTGCCCTTCGGTGCACGGAGCGTGCCCATCGGAGGGCGGGGGATGTGTGTTTTCGGGTGATTCCTGGTGGTGTCCGGAGTCGGTGGCGGGTCGTTCCGGGAGGGGACACGGTGCGCGCCGGGGCCGCGGGCTTCGGCGCGGCGCGGGACGTGTGGTTACGTTTCGACTCCTTGCCGCGTCGCGGCGGCGGGGTGAAACACTGGGCGCTGGGAATGAGAGATCCCGGGTGAACGTCGACCCTGCGGGAGGGACACGGTGGAGTCTGGCGCAGCGGCGCGGGGCGCGAGCACGCGTACGAGGAGCGGACGGTCCCGGGCATCCGGGACGACCGAGGTGGACACGGCTGCCCTGAACCGGCTCCTCGCCGCTCTTGTCGCCATGCGGGACGGGAACTTCCGCAAACGGCTCACGGTGTCCGGCGACGGGGTGCTGGCGGAGATCTCCGCGGTGTTCAACGAGGTCGCGGACCGCAATCTGCACCTGACGGGCGAGCTGGCCCGGGTGCGCCGGGTCGTCGGGCGGGAGGGGAAGCTCACCGAGCGGCTGGAGGCGGGGGCCTGCGAGGGCTCCTGGGCCGCGGCCATCGACGCGTCCAACGCCCTGGTGGACGATCTCGTCCGGCCCGTCTCCGAGATGGGGCGGGTGCTGTCGGCGGTGTCCGAGGGCGATCTGGAGCAGCGGATGGATCTGCGGTCGCGGGGCTCCGACTCCTCGTCGGGGCATCCGCTGCGGGGTGAGTTCCTGAAGGTCGGCCGGACGGTCAACGGGCTGGTCGACCAGTTGTCGGCGTTCACCGACGAGGTGACGCGGGTGGCCAGTGAGGTCGGGGCGGAAGGCAAGCTCGGCGGGCAGGCGCAGGTCCGCGGCATGTCCGGTTCGTGGAAGGACCTGACCGAGTCCGTCAACACGATGGCCTCGCGGCTGACCGCGCAGGTGCGGGACATCGCCCTGGTCACCACCGCGGTCGCCAAGGGCGATCTCTCGCGGAAGGTGACCGTGCACGTCGCCGGCGAGATGCTGGAGCTGAAGAACACCGTCAACACGATGGTGGACCAGCTGTCCTCCTTCGCCTCCGAGGTCACCCGGGTCGCCCGTGAGGTCGGTACGGAGGGCGAGCTGGGCGGCCAGGCGCAGGTGCCGGGTGTCGCAGGGGTGTGGAAGGACCTGACGGACTCCGTCAACCTGATGGCCGGCAACCTCACGGCACAGGTGCGCGGAATCGCGCAGGTCACCACGGCGGTCGCCAACGGTGACCTGTCGCAGAAGGTCACGGTCAGCGCCCGTGGCGAGGTGGCGCAGCTCGCGGACACCATGAACACCATGACCGAGACGCTGCGGACGTTCGCGGACGAAGTGACGCGGGTGGCGAACGAGGTCGGGGCCGAGGGGCAGCTCGGCGGGCAGGCGCAGGTACCGGGCGCGGCCGGTACGTGGAAGGACCTCACCGACTCCGTCAACACCGCGTTCCGCAATCTGACCGCTCAGGTGCGGGACATCGCGCAGGTGACGACGGCGGTGGCGAACGGTGACCTGTCGCAGACCGTGACGGTCGATGTCGCCGGGGAAATGCTGGAGTTGAAGAACACCGTCAACACGATGGTGGGTCAGCTCTCGTCGTTCGGCGCCGAGGTGACGCGCGTGGCGCGGGAGATCGGTGTCGAGGGCGAGCTGGGCGGCCAGGCCGCGGTGCCGGGCGCGGCGGGTACGTGGAAGGACCTGACGGACTCCGTCAACACCGCGTTCCGCAACCTCACCGGGCAGGTCCGCAACATCGCGCAGGTGACCACGGCGGTCGCCAACGGTGACCTGTCGCAGAAGGTCACCGTCGATGTCTCCGGCGAGATGCTCCAGCTGAAGAACACCGTGAACACCATGGTGGACCAGCTGTCCTCGTTCGCCTCCGAAGTCACCCGGATGGCCACGGACGTGGGGACGGAGGGCCGCCTCGGCGGGCAGGCGCGGGTGGACGGCGTCAGCGGCACCTGGAAGGAACTCACCGACTCCGTCAACTTCATGGCGGGCAATCTCACGTCGCAGGTGCGGCAGATCGCCCAGGTGACGACGGCGGTCGCGCGCGGTGACCTGTCGCAGAAGATCGACGTGGACTCGCGCGGCGAGATCCTGGAGCTGAAGAACACCATCAACACGATGGTGGACCAGCTCTCCGCGTTCGCCGAACAGGTCACCAGGGTCTCGCGTGAGGTCGGTACGGAGGGCCGGCTCGGTGGTCAGGCGCAGGTGCCGGGGGTGGCGGGCGTCTGGCGGGACCTGACCGATTCCGTCAACGGCATGGCCAGCAATCTGACCTCGCAGGTCCGCAACATCGCACAGGTCGCCACGGCGGTCGCGCGCGGTGACCTCTCCCAGAAGATCGACGTGGATGCCCGCGGCGAGATCCTGGAACTCAAGAACACCCTGAACACCCTCGTTGACCAGCTCTCCTCCTTCGCGGAGCAGGTCACCCGCGTCGCCCGGGAGGTGGGCACCGAGGGCATCCTGGGCGGCCAGGCCGAGGTGCAGGGCGTCAGCGGGACGTGGAAGGACCTCACCCAGTCCGTCAACCTCATGGCGAGCAACCTGACGTCGCAGGTGCGGCAGATCGCCCAGGTGACGACGGCGGTGGCGCGCGGCGATCTGTCGAAGAAGATCACCGTCGACGCCAAGGGCGAGTTCCTCGAACTCGTCACGACCGTCAACACGATGGTCGACCAGTTGTCGTCGTTCGCCGAGCAGGTGACGCGGGTGGCCCGTGAGGTGGGCACCGAGGGCCAGCTGGGCGGGCAGGCGCGGGTGCCGGGTGCCACCGGCATCTGGCTGGACCTGAGCGACAACGTCAACCTGATGGCGAACAACCTCACCATCCAGGTGCGCAACATCTCCCAGGTGGCGGCCGCGGTCGCCAACGGTGACCTGACGAAGAAGGTGACGGTCGAGGCGCGCGGTGAGGTCGCGCAGCTCGCCGACACCGTCAACACGATGGTGACGACGCTGTCGTCGTTCGCCGACGAGGTGACCCGCGTGGCCCGTGAGGTGGGCACCGACGGCATCCTCGGCGGCCAGGCGCGCGTCCCCGGTGTCGCGGGGACGTGGAAGGACCTCACGGAGTCGGTGAACTCCATGGCCAACAACCTCACCGGCCAGGTCCGCAACATCGCCATGGTCACCACCGCCGTCGCCAAGGGCGATCTCACCAAGAAGATCGACGTCGACGCGCGGGGGGAGATCCTGGCGCTGAAGACGACGATCAACACGATGGTCGACCAGCTGTCGTCCTTCGCCGAGCAGGTCACCCGGGTGGCGCGCGAGGTGGGTACGGAGGGGCAGCTCGGCGGGCAGGCGCAGGTGAGAGGGGTGGCCGGCACCTGGAAGGACCTGACCGACTCGGTGAACGAGATGGCGGGCAACCTGACGCGCCAGGTGCGGGCCATCGCCGCGGTCGCCGCCGCGGTCACCCTCGGCGACCACAACGTGCGGATCGACGTGGACGCGGCCGGGGAGATCCTGGAGCTCCAGGACAACGTCAACACCATGATCGCCACGCTCCGCGAGACCACCCTCGCCAACGAGGAGCAGGACTGGCTCAAGGGCAATCTGGCCCGTATCTCCGGTCTGATGCAGGGCCGCCGCGACCTCAAGGACGTCGCCACGCTCATCATGAGCGAGCTGTCCCCGGCGGTCTCCGCGCAGCACGGCGCGTTCTTCCTCGCCGCGCGTCCCGAGACCGGCGGGATCGGGGTGGACAGCGGCTCCGGCGCGTACGAGTTGCAGCTGATGGGCTCGTACGGCTACTCCATGGGGGCGATGCCGACGAGCTTCCGGCCGGGCGAGACGCTGATCGGGACGGCGGCCGAGGAGGGCCGCACGATTCTGGTGGAGAACGTGCCGTCCGGCTATCTGAAGATCGCCTCGGGGCTGGGGGAGGCGCCGCCCGCCAATGTGATCATTCTGCCGGTGCTGTTCGAGGACAAGGTGCTCGGCGTGATCGAGCTGGCGTCGTTCCAGCCGTTCACCCAGATCCAGAAGGACTTCCTCAGCCAGATCGCCGAGATGATCGCGACCAGTGTCAACACCATCTCCGTCAACACCAGGACCGAGCTGCTGCTCAAGCAGTCGCAGGAGCTGACCGAGCAGCTCAAGGAGCGGTCGGCGGAGCTGGAGAGCCGGCAGCGGGCGCTGGAGCTGTCCAACTCCGAGCTGGAGGAGAAGGCCGAGCAGCTGCGGGCGCAGAACCGCGACATCGAGGTGAAGAACACCGAGATCGAGGAGGCGCGGCAGGTTCTGGAGGAGCGCGCGGAACAGCTCGCGGTCTCCATGCGCTACAAGTCGGAGTTCCTGGCGAACATGTCGCACGAGCTGCGCACCCCGCTCAACTCGCTGCTGATCCTCGCCAAGTTGCTGGCCGACAACGCCGAGGGCAATCTGTCGCCGAAGCAGGTCGAGTTCGCCGAAACGATCCACGGTGCGGGTTCCGACCTGCTCCAGCTGATCAACGACATCCTCGACCTGTCCAAGGTGGAGGCCGGGAAGATGGACGTCAGCCCCACGCGGATCGCGCTGGTGCAGCTCGTCGACTACGTCGAGGCGACGTTCCGGCCGCTGACCGCGGAGAAGGGCCTGGAGTTCGCCGTCCGGGTCTCCCCGGACCTGCCCGCCACGCTCCACACCGACGAGCAGCGGCTCCTCCAGGTGCTGCGCAACCTGCTGTCCAACGCGGTGAAGTTCACCGACACCGGAAACGTCGAACTGGTCATCCGGCCGGCCGGCGAGGACGTCCCGGTGGCGATCCGCGAGCAGCTGCTGGAACACGGCTCGCTGCGCGACCCGGACGCCGACATGATCGCCTTCTCGGTGACCGACACCGGCATCGGCATCGCCTCCAGCAAGATGCGGGTCATCTTCGAGGCGTTCAAGCAGGCGGACGGCACCACCAGCCGCAAGTACGGCGGTACGGGCCTGGGGCTGTCCATCAGCCGGGAGATCGCCCGGCTGCTCGGCGGCGAGATCCACGCCGCCAGCGAACCGGGCCGCGGTTCCACCTTCACCCTCTACCTCCCGCAGAACCCGGGCGGTCTGCCGCCGCACGGCTACCCGGCGCTGGTGGCCGGCGGTCTGGCGAAGGACGCCGAGGAGCACGAGACGGAGGCCGGGCGGGAGACCGCGGCACGGGAGGCCGGGCTGCGGACCTCGCAG
>NZ_JCANQV010000241.1:0-9143 GCF_059553635.1 Candidatus Streptomyces philanthi | reverse complement strand
CACCATGGACGACACCCCTGTGGTGACCGAGTGGACCGCGGGCGGCCTGCCCCAGCGCCGTCGCAAGAAGCGCGCCACCGCACCCGTTCCCCCCACCGCGCCCGCCTCGGCGCCCGCCACCGCGCCGGCAGTGTCCACGCCGGACACCGCACCGCCGGTGCAGCCGGGCATGTGGCTGGCGGCCTTCCAGAGCGGCCTGTCCGGCGAGAGCCAGACGTCCGCGTCCGCCGGCGCCCCCGCTGCGTCCGGCGCACCCCGTGAGAAGAGTGACGAGTCGTCGGAAAAGAGTGAGTAGCCATGATTCAGCACCGGCCCAACATGGACTGGATGCTCAAGGACCTCGCGGAGAGCGTTCCGCAGACCCGTCACGTCATTGTGCTGTCCTCGGACGGTCTGCGAATGGCCCAGTACGGAACGGACACGGACACCGCCGACCGGCTGGCGGCGGCCTGCGCCGGACTCCAGAGCCTGGCCGGCGCGGTCTCCGCGGAGTTCCCGCGCAGCGACGGCCGGATGCGGATGGTCGTCATCGAGCTGGACGGCGGGTTCTTCTACTTGATGGCTGCCGGGGCCGGGGCTTATCTGGCGGTACTGGCGGACGAAGGAGTGGACGCGGGGCTGATAGGGCAGCGGATGCGGGACCTGGTGGCCCGCATCGGCGAGCACCTCAGCAGCCCACCGCGCCACGACGGACAGGCCGTATGAGCGGGCTCGGAGCACGTTCCGAGGCCGTACGGCGCCCCGCGCGGCGAAGCGGGGCGCCGGCATGAGCGACCAGGGCCAGGACTGGGACGAGGAAAGTCCCGAGCGGCTCTACGTGATCACGGGCGGGCGCAGCGGCGACACGGGCAAGTCCGCCTCGCTCGACCTGGTCACGCTGATCGTGACGAAGACCGGCCCCAAGCCGGGCATGCAACCGGAGCACGCCACGATCGTGCGGCTCTGCCATTCCCCGCTCTCCGTGGCGGAACTCTCCGCCTATATGCGGCTGCCGATCAGTGTGCTCACCGTCCTGCTGGGTGATCTGCTGTCCGACGGCCGGGTGGTGGCGCGCGCGCCCGTACCACCCGCCAAACTCCCCGACCGTGCCCTGATTGAGGCGGTGATCCATGGACTTCAAAAGCTCTGACACTCTGGTCGAGCACCCTGCCGAGGGCCCTCGGAGCGAGGACGTTCTGCCCGAGACGGCGACCGCCGCGGTCAAGGTGGTGATCGTCGGAGGCTTCGGCGTCGGCAAGACGACCCTGGTCGGTTCCGTCAGCGAGATCCGTCCGCTGACCACCGAGGAGACGATGACCCAGGCCGGCGTCGGCGTGGACGACACGGTCGGGATAGAGCGCAAGACCTCCACGACCGTGGCGATGGACTTCGGCCGCATCAGCCTCAACGACGAACTGGTCCTCTACCTCTTCGGCACCCCCGGCCAGCAGCGCTTCTGGTTCCTGTGGAACGGCCTGTTCGAGGGCGCCCTGGGGGCCGTGGTGCTGATCGACACCCGCCGTCTGGAGGTGAGCTTCGACGTCATCGGACGCCTGGAGGAACGCGGCGTCCCCTTCGTCGTCGCCATCAACTCCTTCCCCGACGCGCCGGTCCACCCCATCGAGGAGGTCCGCACCGCCCTCGACCTGTCACCGGACATCCCGATCATCGACTGCGACGCCCGCCTCCGCACATCGAGCCGCGACGTCCTGATGACGCTCATGCGCTACCTGCACTCCCTCGCGGCGGCCTGACACACCAGGGGCCGAGGGACGCGGTACCGAAGTGGCCCGGGGCGACGGGCGGCAGGGTGAGAGCCGCTCGTCGCCCCGGGCCGCTGTGTCCACGGGGAGGGCACGGCCCTGGGGCCGCGCCGGCCGCCCGTATCCGGCCCGCCAGGTGACGCCGTGCCACCACCACGGCCGCTACCGTGGACCGCGAAGGCGGCCCGGGCGCGCGGGGCGGCCGGAGACGACGCGGACAGGGGGATGACGGCATGGTGGATCCCATCTCGGTGGGGGCGTTCACGGCGGTGCTCGGTGCCGTGACGGCGTCCATGGCCAACGAGGCGGGAAAACGGGCCTGGGAATCGCTGGGCACGCTGGTCCGGAGAGTCGCCGGACGGGAGGTGCCCGCCCCGGTCGGCATCGAGGAGCGCCGCGAACTGGCGGCCCTGGTGCTCGACGGAGCGCGGCGGGACCCCGCGTTCGCCCGGGACCTCGCCTCCTGGTCGCGCAGCGCCCCCGTACGCGCGACCGCCGACGGCGTCCCGCGCCAGCTCCCCGCCACCGTACGGTTCTTCACGGACCGCCAGAAGATCCTCAAGCAGCTCGACCGGGAGGCCGGACGCAAGGCCGAGGGACTGCCGAGGGTCGCCCTGGTCCACGGTCCCGAGGGCATCGGCACCAGCGCCGTCGCCGTCCACTGGGGCAGCCTCAACTCCCACCGCTACCCGGACGGACAGCTCTACCTCGACCTGCGCCACGGCGCGGGCGGCGCCACCCCCGACGGCCCCGCCGTCCTCCGCCGCTTCCTGCGCAGACTCGGCGTCGCGGACGAGGACATCCCGCCCGCCGCCGACGACCGCGCCGACCTCTACCGGAGCATCGTCGCGGACCGGCGGCTGCTCGTCGTCCTCGACCACGCCCGTTCCGCCGCGCAGATACGGCCGCTGCTCACCTCGTCGCCCGGTGTCTTCACGATCGTGGTCGCCCGCGGGCGCCTGGGTGGCCTGGACGCCGTACCGATCCCGGTCGGCCCGCTGCCCTCGAAGGACGCCCTGAAACTGCTGGGCCTGCTGACCGGAGAGGAGAGCGCCGTCTCCGAGGACGTTCTCCAGAACGTGCTCACGCGGTGCGGCGGCTCCCCGTTCGCCCTCCGCGCGGCCGCGCTACGGCTGACCGATCCGCCTCACCGACCCGGCGAAGACCAGGAGCCCCCTGTGCCCCACACGAACGGGACGCCCGGCGCGGACGACCGGCCCGACGGCGCCGGGGCCCTCCGTACCGTGATCGAGGAGAGCTACCGCGCCCTGCCCGCCGACGCGGCACGGATGTACCGGCTGCTGGCACTGCGTCCCTGGCCGGCCATCGGCCCGGCCCTCGCCGCGGCCACCACGGGCACCGACGAACCGACCGCCGAGGCCCTGCTCGCCGACCTCGCGGCCCGCGAGCTCCTGGAGACCACCGACGGCGCCCGCTACCGCTACCGGCCCGCCGTCCGGCGGCACGCGGCACAGGCCGCCGCCCGCGAGGACCGCATCGGCGGCTGCTCGGCCGCGGTCGCCCGCGCGCTCGACCACGTCCTGCGGTTCGCGGTGTCCGCCGACGCCACCGTCCTGCCGCAGCGCTGGCACCTGGGCCCGCTCTACGCGGAGACGACGGCGACGCCGTACCGCGGCGTCGGCGAGGCACTGACCGCGCTCGACACCGAGCTGCCGAACCTCGTCGTCGCCGTTCTCGCCGCCGAGGAGTTCGAGCACCACGACACCGCCTGGCAGCTGTGCGAGGCCCTGTGGGCGGTCCAGCTCAAGGCCGGGCGGCACGAGGAGGTGCTGCCCGCGCTGCGGGCGGGCGGCCGCGCGGCACGCGAGCTGGAGGCGCGGGCCACGACGGCCACGGCCGCACGGGCCGCCCGGATCACGGGCCGTATGCACGCCCAACTCGCCCTCGCCCTCATGGAGACCGACCCGGCCCACCACGGCGAGGCCGAGGCCGAACTGACGGCCGCCGCCGCGGCGGAACGACGCGCCGGCCACCTGCGCGGACAGGCCACCGCCGTCGAGACACTGGGCCTGCTGCGCCTGCGGCAGTGGCGCCACCAGCCGGCGTACGACCTCTTCGAGGAGGCCGACGCCCTGCTCCTGACGATCCCCGTCGACGGCGAGGGCTCCGCCGACGTCCCCCGGGCCCGTGCCCTCCTCCAGCGCCACCGCGGCCGTGCCCTGCGCGGGCTCGGCCGCTGGGACGAGGCCACGGCTCACCTGGAACGCGCCCTCTCCTTCTTCCGCGACACCGGCGAGGCGTACAACACCGCACGCACCCTCACCGACCTCGCCGAGACCCACCAGGACTCCGGCGCCCCGGCCGCGGCCATCCCCCTCTTCGAGGAGGCCGCCGGCCTGCTGGCGGAGGAACAGGCGTCCTTCCCCCTCGCCCGCCTCCGGGAAATCCGGGACCGGTTCGGGGAGGGCGGGGCCGAGTAGGGGAGCGGTCCTCGGCCGGTGAGGGCGGCCGGGCTACGGGGTGTGTACCGGCCCGTTCCCCTCCGCCTCCGGCCCCCTCACCCGCGTCACCGTCACCCGGTGGGCGGCGTGACCGGTCCGTACGGTGATCCCGTCGGCCAGCACCTCCGCCACCGTGGCACCCCGCGTCAGCGCGGCATGCAGCGCCGAGGCATGGGCGGCGGGATCGGCGGAGAACGGCGGGGCGGTCAGACGCAGGACATCGCCGGACCGCAGACGGACGACACATGTGTCCGGCGCCGTGATGTACGCGGCGAGGGCGCAGTCGCGCCACCGGGACAGCACCTCCGCGCCCCAGCGCTCCGGCGGCCCCACGCGCGGGTCGTCGGCGTCGTCGTAACGGAAGATCACATCGGCCGTCGCCAACACCTCGTGCTCCATGGCGTCCTCGTGCACGGCGAGATGCGTCTCGTACCCGCCGCGGATGAGGTGCGTGCCCCCGGGGCCGTCGGCGTCGCCAGGGAAGTGAGTGCCCGGTGCGTCGTCCGGGCCGGCTGCCGGGAGAGGGGCCGTCTCGGGCCATTCGTCCTGCTCATCGGGTGCGTACGGTTCCCCGGCCGGGGCGGCGTAGCGGCGGACGGCGATGTCGCGGGGGCCGGAGCACCGGGTCAGGACGCGGAGTGGGGCGGTCCGCAACGGTGGTTCGTACGGGGGCAGCGGGAGCGGATCGAGGAGGGCGGGCCAGGGAGGCTCGGGGGCACCGATGAGGCGGTAGAAGAGGGTGCGCAGCAGGGAGGCGGATTCGCCGGGGACGGAGGTCGTGAGGTCGGCGGGGCCGCTGAGCGGGCGGTGACCGGTGAGAGCGGCCTCCAGTTGGGGGCGCAGCGGACGGTCCGGGAGGAGCCGGGGTGCGGTGCGGACGAAGTCGGCCACCGGGGACGCCGGGTCGAGCCCGGTGAGGGGCGCCGCGCCCAGGAGGACGGGGGTGCCGAGGGCGGCGGCGTAGTAGGTCACGGACCCGTGGTCCCCGATCACCACATCCGCGGCGATCAGCGCCTGCCGCCAGCCCTCCAGGGGGTCGAGCAGGGTCAGCCCGCCGCGGCGCGCCCGGTTCAGCCAGGCCCTGATCTGGCCGGGACCGTGGCCGTGCCAGATGTTCGGGTGCAGTACGGCGGCGAAACGATAGTCGTCGGCGGGGAGTTCGCCGGTCAGACGGGGCAGGAGGGACGGGAGCAGATCCTCGTCGCCGCCGTCACCGAAGAGGGATTCCGGGTTCCAGGTCGAGTTGAGGACGACCAGCCGCTGCCCCCGCCGGACGCCGAGCGCGCGCCGGAACCGGTCACGGTACGGGCGGGCCGCCAGCAGCCGGTCGAAGCACGGGTCCCCGGCGAGCACGGCGGTCGCCGCCGCGACCGGACAGGCACTGTGCAGCCGGTCGAACTGCTCGGGATGCGAGAGCACCATCGCATCCGCGACGGGCGAACCGTCCGCCAGCAGCCACTCCGGCGACATCCCGAAAACCGGCGCCGGCTCTCCGGCTCTCCGGCTCCCCGGCTCCCCGGCTCCCCGGCTCCCCGGCTCCCCGGCTCCCCGGCTCCCCGGCTTCGCCAATGTCTTATTATATCCGACACCATGTGACAAAACGGCCAATTTGCCGCGCAGGGAGTGGAGTTCACCGCCGAAACTCGCCGAGACGGCCAGCTGTACCGGGGTGTTCAGCGCCTGCTCCCAGGGCAGTACGGGCACACCGATCCGGGCCAGCAGCTCGGGGACCCCGGCCTGGAACGGGGACGAGCCGGTGCAGGTGGCCAGCAGCTGGATGCCCAGGTCGTCACGGAGCAGCGGCAGGACGTCCAGCAGCCGTGTCGCCGAGGTGACGTTGTGGACCACGAGCAGCACCCGTCGCGTCCGTCCCCGGGTGTCCCACCGCCCGGCCTCCTCGCCCACGGCGACCCGTATCCACCCGTCCGCCCCCATGCTCACCGGCCCCCTCGTCACCGTCCTGTCGCGCCCGCCGGCACGTCCGCGGGCGTGATCAGCCACGATAACCGCGCCCCGGTACGGAGCACCGCCCGGATACCGCACACGTACCACCGGCCCCTCGCGGCCACCCGGGAACCCCGCGTCCCGCTACTCCTGGCGCACCCGCCGCTCCCGGGCCGCCGCGACCAGCGGGCGGACGATCTCCGCGCTCAGCCCGAGGTGCCGGCCGATCCACGCGGTGTCGTACCCATGGGTGGCCAGGACCCAGGCGGCGCACACCCTGTTGGTGTCGGGGGCGTCCGGGCCGCGCAGCAGCGGGCCGACCGCCTCCTCGGGGAAGCCCGCCAGCGCGTCGTCGTCGAACAGCGGCTCGTCGTCCGGCACCGGACACGGCGGATGCGCCCGGCGCGCGACCGCACGCCGATGGTGCAGCACCGCCCCGACCAGCAGGAACCCGCATGCCGCCACCCCGAGCAGAAACGCGCCGACCAGCGGCGCACGCGCCGGTGCCGCGAGCAGCACCACACCCTCCAGGGTGATCAGCACCAGGATGCCGAGCACCACCATGCCCTCCCCGGTCCGCGGATGCGGCAGCCCCCGCAGGCCGGAGCCTGCGCGGTCCGTCCCGTCCGGGTCCCGCGGGCGCGGGGCGTGTGACCGGTGTCCCCGCCCGTCCGGTGGCGTCCCGCCGCGGTTCACGGGGTGGCCCGCTCCGGCATCGGCCGTTCCGTACCGTCCAGCTCCAGCGTGCACCGGGGCCCCGTGGGCACCAGGCGTGACTGGCGGACCCGAATCCGGAACGGCCGCGCGGGCTCGTCGGGCAGTTCGCCGCTCAGCAGGGTGACCCCGGGGTGGTGCTCCTTCCGGTAGCCGATCACCTTGCCGTTGACCAGGAGCTCGATCTCCCCATCCCGGCCGGGGCCGACGTGCACGGTGATCGAGTGGCCACCGTGATCCAGATGGAAGTGGTGGCTGCGCCCCATGGTTCACCTCCCGCGACACCGTCACCGGGCCCGTCCGTACCCCCCATCCCTCGTACGGCCGCACCCGTACGCCCGTGGGCCCGTACCATCCGTACGTCCAGATTAGGCCGATCCGTCCCGCGGCACGCCCCGGTCGGACCCGGCCCCGCCGTCCCGCGCCCGCCGTCCGGAGGCTCGCGAGCGCACAATGGTCGTGAGTGCCGTGCCGCCCGGTCGGCGGAGCGCGGGGCACGGGTCCCGCCCGGAGGACCGGGCGGCGGGCCGGCGGGAGACGACGATGAACGGCTCGTTCCGTATCGGACGCGTCGCCGGGGTGCCGTTGCGGATGCACTGGAGCGTCCCGGTGCTGGTCGCCCTGTTCGCCTACGGGCTCGGCCGGGAGACCCTGCCCACCTGGACACCGGGGCTCCCGGGCGCCGTGTACGCGCTGGCCGGCGTCATCGGCGCCGCGCTGCTCATGGGCAGCCTGCTGCTCCACGAGACGGCCCACGCCGCGACCGCCCGGCGGAAGAAGATCCCGGTCGAGGACGTCACGCTGTGGGCCCTGGGCGGGATGACGCGGATGGACCGGCCGCCGACGGCCGCCGCCGCGTTCCTGGTGGCGGTCAGCGGGCCGCTCACCAGCCTGCTCATCGGCGCCGCCGCCTTCGGCGCGGGCATCGGCTGGCACGCGCTGGCCGGCTGGACGGTCCCGGCGGTCGTCCTGGTGTGGCTGGGCTGGGCCAACCTCTTCCTGGGCGTGTTCAACCTGCTGCCCGCCGCGCCGCTCGACGGCGGCCGGGTGATGCAGGCACTGCTGTGGTGGCGCACCGGCGACCGGGACCGCGCCGAACGGGCGGCGTCCCGCAGCGGCCAGGTCGTGGGCGTGTTGCTGGCCCTCGTCGGCTGGATCTCCGTTCTGCGCGGCGTGCCGAGCGGGCTCTGGCTCGTCCTCGTCGGCCTCTTCATGGCATTCGTCGCCGGGGTGGAACGACGGCGCGCCGGCCTCCACACGGCGCTGCACGGGGTGCGCGTCGCGGAGGCCATGTCCGCCCCGGTGGAGACCGCCGCGGACTGGCTCTCCGTCCGCCGCTTCATCGACGAGGTGGCGGCGACGGCCCGCCACTCCGTCCTCCCGCTGCTCGACTTCGAGGGTCGCCCCAGCGGCGTCGTCCAGCTGGGTCGGCTGGCCACGGTGCCGCCCGCACAGCGCGAGAGCGTACGGGTACGCGACGTGGCGACCCCGCTGTCCCGGTGCGCCGTCGCCGCCCCGGCCGACCTGCTGAGCGAGGCCCTGGACAAGCTCACCCCGGGCACCGGCGCCCGCGTCCTCGTCATGGACGAGGGGCGCCTGGTGGGCATCGTCACGTCCAAGGACATCACCCGGCTGATGCAGCGGCACGCCCTCCAGGGGGACGGACGCGGATGACCAGGAACACCGGACGCGCCGCCGGGGAAGGGCGGGACACCGTGCCGTACGTGACGGTGACCGCGCTCAGCCACCCCGGCCTGCTGCGCGAACACAACGAGGACAGCCTGGTCGCGGGCCCGTGGACGCTGTGCGGCACGGTGACCGAGAACCCTCAGACGCTGGTCTTCCCCCTCGGCACGCCCGTCGTCGTCGCGGTCGCCGACGGCATCGGCGGACAGCCGGCCGGCGAGGTGGCCAGCGCCCTGACCGTCCGCCGCCTGGCCGTGACCGGCCCGGTGCTCGGCGACGAGGAGGCCGTCCGCAACGCCCTGGAACGCTGCAACCGTGCCGTGTACGCGGCCGCCGACCGCGACCCGGCACTGACCACCATGGGCACCACCGTCGCGGGCGCCGTTCTCCTGCCCGACTCCCTCATCGCCTTCAACGTCGGCGACAGCCGCGTCCTCGACATCACCCACGAGCCACCCCACCACCTCAGCACCGACGACAATCCGCCCCTCCCACCCGGCCACCACACCACCTCCCTCCTCACCCAATCCCTCGGCGGCACCCCCCACTTCCGCACCATCACCCCCCACATCACCACCACCCCCCTCCCCCCCCG
>NZ_JCANQV010000240.1:0-9234 GCF_059553635.1 Candidatus Streptomyces philanthi | reverse complement strand
GCCCCGGGCCGCGGGCGGCCACGAGCCGTCGGGAACGGGCCCCGGCGCCGGGTTCCACGGCGAGAAGGTGCTGATCGTCGACGACGACATCCGCAATGTGTTCGCGCTCACCAGCGTCCTGGAGCAGTACGGGCTGTCGGTGCTGTACGCGGAGAACGGCCGGGAGGGCATCGAGGTCCTGGAGCAGCACGACGACATCGTCCTGGTGCTGATGGACATCATGATGCCGGAGATGGACGGTTACGCGACGACGGCCGCGATCCGCCGGATGCCGCAGTTCGCCGGGCTGCCGATCATCGCGCTCACCGCGAAGGCGATGAAGGGCGACCGGGAGAAGAGCATCGAGTCCGGCGCCTCGGACTACGTCACCAAGCCGGTGGACACCGACCATCTGCTGTCGGTCATGCGGCAGTGGATGCGCACGGGGTGACGGGGCGTCCGGTACGGAGAGGAAAGATCCACCGCGTACCGCCGCGGCGGCGCGGGCGTGCGGCGGCGGGGAACCATCCGGTCCCCTGCCGCGTTCCCGCTGTGTGCGCAGTGACATCGCGGTGACAGGGTGTGGCGACGAGCGGGGTGCAGTTACCATGACCGGCACAAGGACGGGCGGCATGACGGAGCCGGCCTCTGGGGCGGCGTCCGGTTCTTCCCCAGGTCCTTCGGACAGGGGAGGCCCCATGCCGGGGCGAGGAGGTCGGGCCATGGTGCAGAAGGCCAAGATCCTCCTGGTCGATGACCGGCCGGAGAATCTGCTGGCGCTGGAGGCGATCCTCTCCGCGCTCGATCAGACGCTGGTGCGGGCATCGTCCGGGGAGGAAGCACTCAAAGCGCTGCTCACGGATGACTTCGCGGTGATCCTGCTCGATGTGCAGATGCCGGGGATGGACGGGTTCGAGACCGCCGCGCACATCAAGCGGCGCGAGCGTACCCGCGACATCCCGATCATTTTCCTCACCGCCATCAACCACGGACCGCACCACACCTTCCGCGGCTACGCGGCGGGCGCGGTGGACTACATCTCCAAGCCGTTCGATCCGTGGGTGCTGCGGGCGAAGGTGTCGGTCTTCGTCGATCTGTACAAGAAGAACTGCCAGCTGCGCGAGCAGGCCTCGCTGCTCAGGAACCAGCTGGAGGGCGGGCGTCCGGGAGCGGAGGAGGCGCGGGAGTCCGCCGGGCTGCTCGCCGAGCTCTCGGCGCGGCTGGCCGCCGTCGAGGAGCAGGCCGAGGCACTGTCCAAACAGCTGAACGAATCGGCGGACGCCGCGGCGGTGGCCACCGCGGCACATCTGGAGCGCAAACTGACCGGGCTGCGGCGGGCGCTGGACGCGCTGGAGCCCGGTTCGGGCCGTATCGTCGGCTGACTGACGCCCTTTCATGTCACGGGCGCACGACACGTTCGGGTGAAGCGTCGTGCGCTCGTGTCATCTCCGGCCACGCCTGTAATCTCGTCACCATGGCTTCACGTACGTCCGGCAAGGGAACCCGGAGCACAGCGGGCCCCTCGAAGCAGCGCGCCGGACAGGCCCGGAGCACCCCGAGAAAGGCCGCCCCGAAGAAGGCGGCCGCGGGGAAGCCGCCCGCCAGGAAGCCGGCGGCCGCCCGCACGGCCCCGGCCCGGAAACCGGCGAAGAAGGCCGCGCCCCGCCCGGCGCCGTCCCCGACCGGCGGTCTCTTCCGCCTGCTCCGGGCGTTCTGGCTCGGTCTCGCGCACGCCGTCGGCGCGGTCTTCCGCGGCATGGGCCGCGGCGCCAAGAACCTCGACCCCGCGCACCGCAAGGACGGCCTGGCGCTGCTGCTGCTCGGCCTCGCGCTGATCGTCGCGGCCGGCACCTGGTCCCGTCTCAACGGCCCGGTCGGCGATCTCGTCGAACTGCTGGTGACCGGCGCGTTCGGCAGGCTGGACCTGGTCGTCCCGCTGCTGCTCGGCGGGATCGCCGTCCGGCTGATCCGCCACCCCGAACGGCCGGAGGCCAACGGGCGGATCATCATCGGCCTGTCCGCGCTCGTCATGGGCGTCCTCGGGCAGGTCGCGGTGGCCTGCGGCGCGCCGGGCCGCGACCAGGGCATCGCCGCCATCCGGGACGCCGGGGGCTATGTCGGCTGGGCCGTGTCCATGCCGCTGATCTTCACCGTCGGGCAGACCCTGGCGGTCGCGCTGCTGGTCCTGCTGACGGTCTTCGGGCTGCTGGTGGTCACCGCGACCCCGGTCAACGCCATCCCGCAGCGGCTGCGGGCCCTGGGCACCCGGCTGGGCGTGCTGGAGGCCGCGGAGCCCGGCCCGTACGACGAGGACGCCTTCGCCGAGGAGTGGCGCGAGCAGCCCGGACGCCGCTCCCGGCGCGCCACCGACCAGGACGCGGACGGCGCGGAGGAGGCGCCGCCCGCCAAGCGGCGCCGGCGGAAGGAGCCCGCCGGGGAGGCGGAACCCGCGGTGGCACGGCCGATGGACGCGGTGGATGTGGCGGCCGCGGCCGCCGCCGCGCTGGACGGCGCGGTACTGCACGGTGTGCAGCCCTCGCCGCTGGTCGCGGACCTCAGCAGCAGCATCTCCGGGGAGCGGCGCAAGCCCGCCGCGGCCGCGGAGAGCGTGCCGGTGCCGCCGGCCCGTGAGGCGCGGGCGGACGGCGCGTCGTCGGTGCCGGACTTCACCAAGGCCCCGCCGGAGCCGCCCACCGACCTGCCGGCGCGTGCCGAGCAGCTCCAGCTCGCCGGTGACATCACCTACTCCCTGCCGTCCCTGGACCTGCTCGCCCGCGGTGGCCCCGGCAAGACCCGCAGCGCCGCCAACGACGCCATAGTGAACGCGCTGACCACGGTCTTCTCGGAGTTCAAGGTCGACGCGGCGGTCACCGGCTTCACCCGCGGCCCGACGGTCACCCGCTACGAGGTCGAGCTGGGCCCGGCCGTCAAGGTCGAGAAGATCACCGCGCTGGCCAAGAACATCGCCTACGCCGTGGCCAGCCCCGACGTGCGGATCATCAGCCCGATCCCCGGCAAGTCCGCCGTCGGCATCGAGATCCCCAACTCCGACCGCGAGATGGTCAACCTCGGCGACGTGCTGCGGCTGGCCGACGCGGCGGGCGACGACCACCCGATGCTGGTCGCGCTGGGCAAGGACGTCGAGGGCGGCTACGTCATGGCGAACCTCGCCAAGATGCCGCACGTCCTGGTGGCCGGCGCCACCGGCTCCGGCAAGTCGTCCTGCATCAACTGCCTGATCACCTCCCTGATGGTGCGCGCCACCCCGGAGGACGTGCGGATGGTGCTGGTCGACCCCAAGCGCGTCGAGCTGACGGCCTACGAGGGCATCCCGCACCTGATCACACCGATCATCACCAACCCCAAGCGCGCCGCCGAGGCCCTCCAGTGGGTGGTGCGCGAGATGGACCTGCGCTACGACGACCTCGCCGCCTACGGCTTCCGGCACATCGACGACTTCAACGAGGCGGTGCGGGCCGGCAAGGTCACCCCGCCCGAGGGCAGCGAACGGGAGCTGGCCCCGTACCCGTATCTGCTGGTGATCGTCGACGAGCTGGCGGACCTGATGATGGTGGCGCCGCGCGACGTGGAGGACGCGATCGTCCGCATCACCCAGCTGGCCCGCGCGGCCGGCATCCACCTCGTGCTCGCCACCCAGCGCCCGTCCGTCGACGTCGTCACCGGTCTGATCAAGGCCAATGTGCCCTCCCGGCTCGCGTTCGCGACGTCCTCGCTCGCCGACAGCCGGGTCATCCTCGACCAGCCCGGCGCCGAGAAGCTGATCGGCAAGGGCGACGGGCTGTTCCTGCCGATGGGCGCCAACAAGCCGGTCCGCATGCAGGGCGCGTTCGTCACCGAGGGCGAGGTCTCGGCGATCGTCCAGCACTGCAAGGACCAGATGGCGCCGGTGTTCCGGGACGACGTCACGGTCGGCTCGTCGAAGAAGAAGGAGATCGACGAGGACATCGGCGACGACCTCGACCTGCTGTGCCAGGCCGCCGAGCTGGTCGTCTCCACCCAGTTCGGGTCGACGTCGATGCTCCAGCGCAAGCTGCGCGTCGGTTTCGCCAAGGCCGGGCGGCTGATGGACCTGATGGAGTCGCGCAACATCGTCGGGCCCAGCGAGGGCTCCAAGGCGCGCGACGTGCTGGTCAAGCCGGACGAGCTGGACGCGGTGCTCGCGGTGATCCGGGGGGAGGGGAGTGGCTAGGGTCTGTCGTCACACCCCAGGGAACATCCCCGCCGACCGGGCTCGTGTTCCGTAGCACGGATTTCCGGGGTACGCCACCGGGGTGGGACGCAACCGTTTCTTCTGCCGATACGTCAAGTTGGGGGAAGTGAGGGAACGATGCGGCAACATCTTCGATGTCTGCCCCGTCCGTGGGCGTGGCGATGGCGTACGAACGGCGTACGAACCCCGTCCGCCCGCTTGCCCGACCGTTTCGGAACACCCCTAGACTGAACCTCCAGCAGGTGGCTCACGCTCGAAAGGCGCCCCCGTGTCCATCGGCAAATCCCCCGCAGACGACCGGCCTTCCGTCGGTCAAGCCCTCCGGCAGGCCCGTATCGAAGCACGGCTGACCGTCGAAGAGGTCAGTACGACGACACGGGTGCGCGTCCCCCTTGTGCTCGCGATCGAACAGGACGACTTCTCGCGCTGCGGCGGAGACGTCTACGCACGGGGGCACATCCGTTCGCTGGCCCGCGCCGTCGGCCTCGACCCGGAACCACTGATCGCGCGGTACGACGACGAGCACGGCGGCCGTCCCGTGCCGACCGCGCCCGCCCCGCTCTTCGAGGCCGAACGCATCCGTCCCGAGCGGCGCCGCCCCAACTGGACCGCGGCCATGGTCGCGGCGATCGTCGCCGTCGTCGGCTTCGCCGGCTTCACCCTCTTCAACGGGGACCACAAGGGCGGTGGCCTCCCCGTCGCCGGCGGCGACACCAACCCCGAGAAGCACGCCCCGCACACCCCCGACACCAAGCCCTCGTCGCACAGCCCCCGCCCCGAGCCCTCCGACAGCGCCATCGCCGGGCTGCCCAAGGACAAGGTGACGATCAAGGTCATCGCGCGCGACGGGCAGAGCTGGATCTCCGCGAAGGACGCCAACGGCAGGCTCCTGGAGGACGGCCTGCTGCGGCAGGGCGAGGCCAAGACCATCACCGACGAGAAGCGCATCGACCTGGTCCTCGGCAACGCCGGCGCCGTGCAGCTGTACGTCAACGGCAAGGAGGTCAAGGAGGTCGGCGGCAAGGGCTCCGTCGAACGGCTGAGCTACACGCCCGGGGACCCGCAGGCGGGCTGACGACCCCCGGGGCGACCGCACCACCGCCCGCCCGGAACGCCCCGGGTGCGGCGGTGGCGGACCTGCGCGCCATGGGCGCACCCGGGACGAAGTAGGCTGAGCCCCATGCCCGAACGCCGTACCGTCGCCCTTGTCACTCTCGGCTGCGCCCGTAACGAGGTGGACTCGGAGGAGCTCGCAGGACGCCTGGCAGCGGACGGCTGGGACCTCGTCGAGGACGCCGCCGAAGCCGATGTCGCCGTCGTCAACACCTGCGGCTTCGTCGAGGCCGCCAAGAAGGACTCCGTCGACGCCCTCCTTGAGGCCAACGATCTCAAGGACCATGGCCGCACCCAGGCCGTCGTCGCCGTCGGCTGCATGGCCGAGCGCTACGGCAAGGAACTCGCCGAGGCGCTGCCGGAGGCCGACGGCGTCCTCGGCTTCGACGACTACGCCGACATCTCCGACCGCCTGAGCACCATCCTCGGCGGCGGCATCCACGCCTCGCACACCCCCCGCGACCGGCGCAAGCTGCTGCCGATCAGCCCCGCCGAGCGCCAGCGGGCGGAGGTCGCGCTGCCCGGCCACGCGCAGGACACCCCGCCCGAGGACCTGCCCGAGGGCGTGGCGCCCGCCTCCGGCCCGCGGGCGCCGCTGCGCCGCCGGCTGGGCAGCAGCCCCGTGGCGTCGGTGAAGCTCGCCTCCGGCTGCGACCGGCGCTGCTCGTTCTGCGCCATCCCGTCCTTCCGCGGCTCGTTCATCTCCCGCCGCCCCTCCGACGTCCTGGGCGAGACCCGCTGGCTGGCCGAGCAGGGCGTCAAGGAGATCATGCTGGTCTCCGAGAACAACACCTCCTACGGCAAGGACCTCGGCGACATCCGGCTGCTGGAGACGCTGCTGCCGGAGCTGGCCGCGGTGGACGGCATCGAGCGCGTCCGGGTCAGCTACCTCCAGCCCGCCGAGATGCGACCGGGCCTGATCGATGTGCTGACCGGAACCGACAAGGTCGCGCCCTACTTCGACCTGTCCTTCCAGCACTCGGCGCCCGGCGTGCTGCGGGCGATGCGGCGCTTCGGTGACACCGACCGCTTCCTCGAACTGCTGGAGCAGATCCGCTCCCGGGCACCGCAGGCCGGCGCCCGCTCCAACTTCATCGTCGGCTTCCCCGGGGAGACCGAACAGGACGTCGCCGAGCTGGAACGCTTTCTGACCGAGGCCCGTCTGGACGCCGTCGGCGTCTTCGGGTACTCGGACGAGGACGGCACCGAGGCCGCGTCCTACACCGGCAAGATCGACCCGGAGGAGGTCGCCGAACGGCTCGCCCGGGTCTCCCGCCTCGCCGAGGAGCTGACCGCGCAGCGCGCCGAGGAACGCGTCGGGGAGACCCTGCGCGTCCTCGTCGACCGGGTCGACGAGGAGGACGGCGTCGTCGGCCGGGCCGCGCACCAGGCGCCGGAGACCGACGGTGTGACGCTGTTGTCGGCCGACCACGCGCCGGAGGTCGGACGTATGGTCGAAGCGAAGGTCGTGGCGAGCGAGGGCGTGGACCTGGTGGCCGAGGTGGTGTCGGCCCGGGGGACGGCCGGCGACGAGGAGGCGGGCAGATGACGGGAGTCCCGGCATCCGCGGCGGGCCGGCCGCGTCCGGCGACGGCCGTCCGGCAGGCCGGGCTGTGGAACGTCGCCAACGTCCTGACGATGCTGCGGCTGGTGCTGGTCCCGGCGTTCGTGATGCTGCTGATGCACGACGACGGCAGGGACCCGGCCTGGCGCGCGTTCGCCTGGGCCGCCTTCGCCGTCGCCATGATCACCGACGTCTTCGACGGTCATCTCGCCCGCACCTACAACCTCGTCACCGACTTCGGGAAGATCGCCGACCCCATAGCCGACAAGGCGATCATGGGCGCGGCGCTGATCTGCCTCTCCGTCCTGGGCGATCTGCCGTGGTGGGTGACCGGCGTGATCCTCTTCCGCGAGCTGGGGATCACGCTGATGCGGTTCTGGGTGATCAAGCACGGAGTGATTCCGGCCAGCCGGGGCGGCAAGATCAAGACATTGGCGCAGGGCACCGCGGCCGGCATGTACGTCCTGGTGCTCTCCGGCCCGCTGGCCACCTTCCGGGCCTGGGTGATGGCCCTCGCCGTGATCCTCACCGTGCTGACGGGGCTCGACTACGTCCGCCAGGCGATCGTGCTGCGCCGCGCCGGGCTGGCCCGGGAACGCGCCGGACGGGACGCGGTCCGGTGAACGGGCCGGCGGGCGGTGCGGCGGCGACGGCGCTGACGCAGCTCGCCGGGCGCGGCCAGAGCCTGGCCGTGGCCGAATCGCTGACCGGGGGCCTGGTCTGTGCGGAACTGACCGGCGTTCCCGGCGCCTCCCGGGTACTGCGGGGCTCGGTGACCGCCTACGCCACCGACGTCAAGCACTCCGTCCTCGGCGTCGACGGGCGGCTGCTGGCGGCCCGCGGGGCGGTGGACGGCGAGGTCGCCCGCCAGATGGCGGCGGGCGTACGGCGGGCGCTGGACGCGGACTGGGGCGTCGCGACCACGGGAGTGGCGGGCCCCGACCCGCAGGACGGGCAGCCGGTGGGCACCGTCTACATCGCGGTCAGCGGCCCGGACGGCGTCGGTACGGTGCGGCGCCTGCTGCTGGAGGGGGATCGCGCGGCGATCCGCCGCGGCACTGTCAAGGCTGTGCTCGGCCTGCTTTCCCACGAACTCTCGGAAAATGCGCGGGCACAGGATACGGAACAACCCGGGGGGAATGGATGTTTGCAGCCCTGAGTGAACACGTGGTCGCACCCGGCGCGGCCAGGGGTCGAGGCGGTACGGTGGGGCGAGAAGGATCCGCGTCCGAGGTCCGAGGAGGGAGCCAGCGATGATTCTGCTTCGTCGCCTGCTGGGTGACGTGCTGCGCCGTCAGCGTCAGCGCCAGGGCCGAACCCTGCGCGAGGTTTCTTCCTCCGCCCGGGTGTCGCTCGGCTATTTGTCCGAGGTCGAGAGGGGGCAGAAGGAAGCGTCCTCCGAACTCCTCTCGTCGATCTGCGACGCGCTGGACGTCCGCATGTCCGAGCTGATGCGTGAGGTCAGCGACGAGCTGGCGCTCGCCGAACTGGCACAGTCCGCGGCCGCGACCGACCCGGTCCCCGCACCGGTGCGGACCGCCTTCAACGGCATGTCCGTCACCTCCCTGACGGGCGTCCCCGAGGACCGCGTGACCATCAAGGCACCGACCGACGTCGTGGACGCCGTCGCCGCCTGACACATCCGACCCGCACCGGGCCCCGGCCGGCACCCGCCGTCCGGGGCCCGGTGCTGTGTACCGCCGCACGGTGAGCTTTCTGCGCCATCCGAGGGGCGAAACGGGCAATTCCTTGACATTCTGGAGATCGCGACCGTATACGGCCGCCGCCCGACGTCCCCTCGCGAACAGGAGCACCCGGATGACAGTGGTCAAGAGCACGCTCTCCGACGCCGACCGCCGGACCGTGGGGCACGCCCTCCAGGGAGCCCTCGTCGACCTGGTGGACCTCTCCCTCGTCGCCAAACAGGTCCACTGGAACGTCGTCGGACCGCGTTTCCGCTCCGTCCACCTTCAGCTGGACGAGGTCGTCGCCATCGCGCGCCAGCACACCGACACCGTCGCCGAACGGGCCTCGGCGATCGGCGTGCCGCCCGACGGACGCTCCGGGACCGTCGCCAAGACCAGCGGCATCGGTGAGGTCGCGGACGGCTGGATCAAGGACGTCGACGCGGTGACCACACTGGTCGACGCCCTGGGCGCGGTCATCCGCCGGATGCGCGAGCGCATCACCGCCACCGCGGACCCGGACCCGGTCTCCCAGGACCTCCTCATCGGCCTCACCGCCGACCTGGAGAAACACCACTGGATGTTCCAGGCCGAGGCGCATTGAGCGGCGGCCGGCGGCCCGCGCCGTGAGCCGCGGTGTCCCCGGGGCGCGTACGCCGCGT
>NZ_JCANQV010000239.1:0-9283 GCF_059553635.1 Candidatus Streptomyces philanthi | reverse complement strand
ACCCCTCCGCATCACCGAACATCACCTCCCGCAGACCCCCGTCGAAGTGCCCCAGCACCTCATCCAACGCCTCCGCGAACACCGGGAACCGGCCATACAACTCACGGCCCATCCCCACCCGCTGCGCACCCTGCCCCGAGAACAACACCGCGAGCCTGCCGCCGGCCTCCGCGCGCCCGCGGGCCGCCTCGGTCAGTTCGCCGTCGGTGCCCTGGGCCAGCAGGACGGCACGGTGCTCGAAGGCCGAGCGGCCCGAGACGAGGGAGAAGCCGACGTCCACGGGTGATGCCGTGCCCGTGAGCGAGGAGATCCGTTCGATCTGTGCCGTGAGCGCGGCCTCGGACCGGGCCGACACGGGCCAGGGCACCACCTCGGGTGCCACCGTCGCGTCCGCCGCCGGTTCCTCGGCGGGTTCGGCCTGTTCGATGATGACGTGGGCGTTGGTGCCGCTGATGCCGAAGGACGACACGGCGGCCCGCCACGGGCGGTCGGTCTTGGGCCACTCCCGGGGCTCCGTCAGCAGCTCCACCGCACCGGCCGACCAGTCCACGTGGGACGACGGCACGTCGGCGTACAGCGTCTTCGGCACGACACCGTGGCGCAGCGCCAGGATCATCTTGATCAGGCCCGCCGCACCGGCCGCCGCCTGCGTGTGCCCGAGGTTCGACTTCACCGAACCGAGCAGCAGCGGACGCTCCGGATCACGGTCCTGGCCGTAGGTGGCCAGCAGCGCCTGCGCCTCGATCGGATCGCCCAACGGCGTCCCCGTACCGTGCGCCTCGACCACGTCCACGTCCGACGCCGACAGCCCGGCGCTCGCCAGTGCCTGCCGGATCACCCGCTGCTGGGAGGGGCCGTTGGGGGCGGTGAAGCCGTTCGAGGCGCCGTCCTGGTTGACGGCGGTGCCGCGTACGACGGCGAGGACGGGATGGCCGTTGCGGCGGGCGTCGGACAGCCGCTCCACGAGGAGGACGCCGACGCCCTCGGACCAGCCCGTGCCGTCGGCCGCGTCCGAGAACGCCTTGCAGCGGCCGTCCGCCGCGAGCCCGCCCTGCCGGCTGAACTCCATCAGGGAGCCGGGGGACGCCATGACGTTCACGCCGCCGACCAGGGCCAGTGAGCATTCGCCGGCCCGCAGGGCGTGGGCCGCCGTGTGCAGGGCCACGAGGGAGGAGGAGCACGCCGTGTCGACGGTCACCGCCGGGCCCTCCAGTCCCAGCGTGTAGGAGAGCCGGCCGGAAGTGGCGCTGGCGGCGATCCCGGTGCCGATGTCGCCGGTGGCGTCGGCCAGGGAGCGGACGAGGAGATAGGCGTAGTCCTGGCCGTTGGTGCCGATGAACACGCCGGTGCGGCTGCCGCGCAGGGTGGCGGGGTCGATGCCGGCGCGTTCGACGGCCTCCCAGGAGGTCTCCAGCAGCAGGCGCTGCTGGGGGTCCATGGTGACGGATTCCCGGGGCGAGATGCCGAAGAAGTCGGCGTCGAAGTCGCCCACGCCGTCGAGGAAGCCGCCTTCCTGGCTGACGGCGTTGCCTCGCTCGTCGACCCCGGCGTGTCGCAGGGCGTCCAGGTCCCAGCCGCGGTCCGTGGGGAACGCGCCGATGGCGTCCTCGCCCGCGGCCAGGAGCTGCCACAGGTCCTCGGGGGTGTGGACGCCGCCGGGGTAGCGGCAGGCCATCCCCACGATCGCGAGGGGCTCCCGGGCCGCGGCGACGAGCTTCTGGTTCTGGCGGCGCAGGTGCTCGGCCTCCTTGAGCGAGGCGCGGAGGGCTGCGACGACGGTTTCACTGGATGTGGTCATGGTCCGCTCTTTCAGCGCTCTTGGGAGGACTGGCTGTCGAGTGCCGCCTGCACCAGGTCGGCGACGTCCATCGCGTCGATCGACTCGTCGTAGGCGTCCGCCGCCGTCGCGTCGGCCGCGTCGCCGGGCGCGGTGGTCTGCTGGGCGGCGAGCTTCAGCAGGGGTTCGAGCACGCCGATCTCGCGGAGTTGGGCCACGGAGACGGAGGCGAGCAGGGCCCTGATGCCGGCCTGGTCGACGCCGTCGTCACCGGTGGCTTCCGCTGCCCCGTCCTCCGGGACGAGCAGGCCCAGCAGATGGGTGGCCAGGTCGCGGGGGTTGGGGTGGTCGAAGACGAGGGTGGCGGTCAGGGAGAGGCCGGTGGCGGCGCCCAGTTGGTTGCGGAGTTCGACGGCGCTGAGGGAGTCGAAGCCGAGGTCCCGGAAGGCCCGGTCGGCGCCGACGGCTTCGGCGCCGGGGTGTCCGAGGACGGCGGCGGCCCGGGTGCGTACGAGGTCCAGTACGGCTTCGGAGCGCTGCGCGGGCGGCAGGGTCGCCAGCCGCTCGCGCAGGGCGGTGCCGCTGTCCTCCTCGGCGGCCGGTGCGGCCGGGTCGGGCCCGGTGGTGGCGGGGGCCAGTTCGGTGAGGAGGGCACTGGGGCGAACGGCGGTGAAGGCCCGTACGAACCGGTCGGGGTCGACGTCGGCGACGACCTCGGTGGCGCGGCCGTCCATCACGGCCCGGCGCAGTGCCGTGACGGCGAGGTCCGGGTCGAGGGGGCGGATTCCGGTGCGCTGGGCGAGGGCGGCCGCCCGGTCCCCGGCGGCCATGCCTTCGCCGCCCCAGGCGCCCCAGGCGAGGGAGGTGGCGGCCAGTCCCTGGGCGCGGCGCCGCTCGGCGAGGGCGTCCAGGTAGGCGTTGGCGGCGGCGTAGTTGGCCTGGCCGGGGTTGCCGACGGCGGCGGAGGACGAGGAGAACAGGGCGAACACCGCGAGGTCCAGGTCCTTGGTGAGGTCGTGCAGGGCCTGGGCCGAGGTGGCCTTGGCGCGGAAGACGTCCTCGTAGCGGTCGGGGGTGAGGCTGTCGAGGACGCCGTCGTCGATGACGCCGGCGGTGTGGACGACGCCGGTCAGCGGCGCCTCCTCGGGGATGCCGGCCAGGACCTCGGCGAGCGCGTCGCGGTCGGCGGCGTCGCAGGCGGTGAGGGTGACGTCGGCGCCGAGGGCGGTGAGGTCGTCCCGCAGGGCGTCCGCGCCGGGCGCGTCCGGGCCGCGGCGGCTGAGGAGCAGCAGGTGGCGTGCGCCGGAGCGGGCCAGTTCGCGTGCCACGTGGGCGCCGAGTGCTCCGGTGCCGCCGGTGATGAGGACGGTTCCGGTGGGGTTCCATTCGCGGGTGTCCCGTCCGGCCGGTACGGGGACCAGGCGGCGGCCGAGGACGGCGGAGGGGCGGATCGCGAGCTGGTCCTCGCCGCCGGGAGCGGCGAGCACCTCGGTGAGGCGGGCCGCCGACCGGTCGTCGAGGGTGCCGGGCAGGTCGATGAGACCGCCCCAGCGCTGCGGGTACTCCAGGGCGGCCACCCGTCCCAGGCCCCATACGGCGGCCTGGGCGGCGCCGGGCTCCGGGTCGCTGGGGACGGCGGCGACGGCGTCGCGGGTGACGCACCACAGGGGCGCGGCGAGGTCCGCGTCGCCGAGTGCCTGGATCAGGGTGGTGGTGAGGGCCAGCGCTTCGGGGGCGTACGCCGGGTGGGCGGGCTCCGTGGCGAGGGCGAGCAGGGAGACGACCGCGGTGAACTCGTGTCCTGCGGCGGCCTGCCGCAGCAGGTCGGCGAGGGCGGTGCGGTCGGTGCCGGGTGCCGTGAGGCGCATGGTGTCGGGGCCCAGGGCGGTGACGACGGCGTCGACCCACGGGTCCTGCTCGTGCCCGGCCGGGACGACGGCGAGGCGGGTGCCCGCCGGGGTGTGGGAGGGCGTGAGGGTCAGCGGGGTGAAGGTGATCTGCTGCCGCCAGCCGTCGACCGTGCCGGACGTCTCGCGTCGGCGGCGCCAGTCCGCGAGCGCGGGGAGCACCTTGGACAGTGCCTCGCGTTCGACGTCGAGCGTCGCTTCGAGTGCGGCGAGGTCCCCGTCCTGGACGGCCGTCCAGAAGCCGTCGTCGGCGGTGGTGGTCGCCGGGGCGGTGTCGGTGGCCGGGGTGGCGGGCCAGTACCGCTGGTGCTGGAAGGGGTAGGTGGGCAGGTCGGTGCGGGGGGTGCCGGTGCCGGTGAGGACGCCGGACCAGTCCAGCCCGACGCCCGCGACGTGCAGCCGGGCGAGCGCGGTGGCCACGCCCTCCTGCTCCCCGCGGTCCCTGCGCAGCGCCGGTACGGTGACCGCCGGCGAGGAGAGGGCGTCGAGGGTTTCCTGCGCCATGGCGCAGAGCGCGCCGTCGGGGCCGAGTTCCAGGAAGGTGGTCACGCCGCGTGCGGCGAGGGTGCGGACACCGTCGCCGAAGCGGACGGCCTCACGGACGTGGCGGACCCAGTAGTCCGGGGAGCACACCTGTTCCGCGGTCGCCGCCTCGCCGGTGAGGTTGGACACCAGCGGGATCGCCGGGGCGTCGTAGCCGACGCTCCGGGCGACCCGCCGGAAGTCCTGGAGGATGGCGTCCATGTGAGGTGAGTGAAACGCATGGCTCACCCGCAAACGCCTAGTCTTGCGGCCTTCGGCGGTGAACTTCTCCCCGATGGTGAGGACGGTGGCCTCGTCGCCGGAGACGACCACGGAGCGGGGTCCGTTGACCGCGGCGATGGACACTCCGTCGGTCAGGTGCGCCCGGACCTCGTCCTCGGTGGCCTGGACGGCGACCATGGCGCCGCCCGGGGGCAGGGCGTCCATCAGCCGGGCCCGCGCGGCCACCAGCCGGCAGGCGTCGTCCAGGGAGAAGACCCCGGCGATGTGCGCGGCCGCGATCTCGCCGACGGAGTGTCCGGCGGCGAAGTCGGGGCGGATGCCCCAGGACTCGGCGAGGCGGTACAGCGCCACCTCGACGGCGAACAGCGCGGGCTGGGTGAAGCCCGTCCGGTTCAGCCGCTCCGCGTCCTCGAACATGACGTCCCGCAGCGGCACCTCCAGCTCCGTGTCCAGGCGTGCCGTCACCGCGTCGAGGGCCTCGGCGAACACCGGGAACCGCTCGTACAGTGCGCGGCCCATGCCCACGCGCTGCGCGCCCTGGCCGGAGAACAGCACCGCGAGCTTGCCGCGACGCTCGGGGACCTCGCCCCGTACGACCTGGGGGTGGTCACGTCCGTCGGCGAGGGCGGCGAGGCCAGCGAGCAGGTCCTCGCGTCCGTCGGCGAGGACGGTGGCGCGGTGGGTGAAGGCCGACCGGGCGGCGGCGGACCGCGCGAATCCGGTGACGGTGACGGTGGGACGGGCGGTCAGGTAGGCGTGCAGCTGCCGGGCCCGGTCCCGCAGGGCGTCGGGGACGACGCCGGACACGGGCACCGGCAGCGGGCCGCCCGCCTCCTGGGGCTCGGGCGCGTCCGCCGTGGTGGCGGGCTGCTCGATGATGACGTGGGAGTTGGTGCCGCTGGCGCCGAACGCGGAGATGCCGGCGCGGCGCGGGCGGCCGGTACGCGGCCAGTCGGCGGCCTCCGTCAGCAGGGCCACGGCTCCGGCGGTCCAGTCGACGTGGGCCGAGGGCTCGTCGATGTGCAGGGAGCGGGGCAGCACGCCGTGGCGCATCGCCAGCACCATCTTGATCACACCGGCGACGCCCGCGGCGGCCTGGGTGTGGCCGAGGTTGGACTTCACCGACCCGAGGAGCAGCGGGCGGTCACGGTCCTGGCCGTAGGTGGCGAGCAGGGCCTGCGCCTCGATGGGGTCGCCGAGGGTGGTGCCGGTGCCGTGCGCCTCCACGGCGTCCACCTCGGACGCCGCCAGTCCGGCGCTGGTCAGCGCCCGCCGGATGACGCGGCGCTGGGAGGGGCCGTTGGGCGCGGTGATGCCGTTGGAGGCACCGTCCTGGTTGACGGCCGAGCCCCGCAGCACGGCGAGGACCTCGTGGCCGTTGCGGCGGGCGTCCGAGAGGCGTTCGAGGACGAGGACGCCGACGCCCTCGGACCAGCCGGTGCCGCACGCGGCGGACGCGAAGGGACGGCAGCGGCCGTCCGGCGCGAGGGCGCCCATCTCCCCGAACTCGACGAAGTTGACCGGGCTGGACATGACCGTCACACCACCCGTCAGGGCGAGGGCACACTCCCCGTTGCGCAGGGCCTGGGCGGCCAGGTGCAGGGCGACCAGGGACGACGAGCAGGCGGTGTCGACGCTGACGGAGGGGCCTTCGAGGCCGAAGGTGTAGGACACCCGGCCGGAGAGCAGGCTCGCCGACTGCGCGGTCTGCGCGTGGCCCAGCTGGCCCGCCTCGGGCCGGTAGTCGCCGGAGCCGCCGCCGATGAACACGCCGGTGTCGCCGCCGCGCAGTCCGGCGGGGTCGATGCCGGTGCGCTCCAGGGCCTCCCAGGTGGCTTCGAGGAGGATGCGCTGCTGCGGGTCCATCACCATCGCCTCGCGCGGTGAGATCCCGAAGAACCCGGGGTCGAAGTCGGCCACGTCGTAGAGGAATCCGCCCTCGCCGGTGCCGGCCCGGCCGCGGCCGTCCCGGTCACCGTTCAGCAGGCGTTCCAGGTCCCAGCCGCGGTCGGCGGGGAAGCCCCCGATGACGTCCGTCTCGCCCATGAGCAGCTGCCACAGGTCCTCGGGCGAGCGGACGCCGCCCGGGTAGCGGCAGCTCATGCCGACGATGACGACCGGGTCATCGGCGGTGCCGGTGTCCTTGGGCCGTGCCACGGCGGGGAGTTCGTCCGCGTCCTCGCCGAGGAGTTCGGCCCGCAGCCGGTCGGCGAGCGCCTCGGCCGTGGGGTGGTCGAAGACGAGGGTGGCGGGCAGGGTCAGGCCGGTCGCGGTGGTGAGCTGGTTGCGCAGGTCGACGGCGGTCAGCGAGTCGAAGCCGAGGTCCTTGAACGTCTGGCCGGACGGGACGGCGTCGGCGTCCGCGAACCCGAGGACCGCCGCCACCTGGGTGCGGACCAGGGTCTGAAGCATCTCGGTGCGTTCCGCCTCCGGGCGGGCGGCGAGTTCGGCCCGCAGGCCGGTCGCGGTGCCCGCCGTGGCCTGCTCGGTGCCGGCGGGGTCCGCCAGCGCCTCGCGGGCCTCGGGCAGTTCCCCGAAGAGGACGCTGGGCCGGTTGCGGGTGAAGGCGGGCGCGAACCGGTCCCACCGTACGTCGGCGACCGTCACCGACGGGGTGCCGGGGCCGAGGGAGCGGGCGAGCGCGGTCAGGGCCCGCGCGGGGTCCATGGCGGGCAGCCCGTTGGCCCGCAGATGGGCGGCCAGGCTGTCGGAGGTGGTGTCGGCCCAGCCGCCCCACGAGACGGTCACGGCGGGCAGTCCACGGGCGCGCAGGGTGTGTGCCAGGGCGTCGAGCTGGGCGCCGGCCGCGGCCTCGGTGGTCCGGCCGCCGGCGCCCCAGGTGCCGGCGATCGCGGAGAAGAGGACGAACGCGTCCAGGGGACGGTCGCCCGCCGCCGCCTCGGCCACGTCCGCCAGAGCCGCCACGTCATCGCGCAGCGCGGCCAGGGCGGCGCCGGGCTCGGCGGCGGTGGCCGCTCCGTAGGCGTCGGCGTCGGACGGTCCGGCGGTGTGGACGACGGCGGTCAGCGGTGCGGGGAGCGCGGCGAGCGCGGTCAGCAGCGCGTCACCGTCGGACGGTGCCGCGTCGAGGACCGTCATCGTGACGCCCAGCGCTTCGAGGTCGGCGCGCAGTCGCTCCGTGTCCGGTGCGGTGGGGTCGGCCAGCACCAGGTGCCGGGCGCCCTCGGCGGCGAGCCAGCGGGCGCAGTGCCCGCCGGTGCCGGACACGGGGCCCACGACCAGGACCGTGCCGGTCGGCCGCCACGGCGTGGTGGCGGTGTCGTCGGTGGCGCGCACCAGGCGCCGTCCGAAGACGCCGGAGGGCCGCAGCGCCACCTGGTCCTCGCCGTCGGTGCCGGACAGGACGGCACGCAGCCGTTCGGCCGTGCGCCGGTCGGGCGTCCTCGGTACGTCGACCAGGCCGCCCCAGCGGTCCTGGTGGTCCAGGGCCACGACCCGGCCGCTCCCCCACACCGCGGCCTGGGCGACGGAGACCGCGGTCTCCGAGCGGCCCACGGTCACCGCGTCGCGGGTGACGCACCACAGCGGGGCGTCGATCCCGGCGTCCGCCAGCGCCGCCACCGCCTCGTCCGGCCAGGCCGGCCCGGTGGGCAGGGCGTCGGTGTACGGGGCCGCGAGCAGGGAGACCACGCCGGTGAACTCCGCGCCCTGGGCGGCGAGTTCGGCAAGTCGGGCGGTGAGGGTGTCACGGCCGTCCGGGTCGGCCGCCACGGTGACGGCCGACTCGCCGAGGGCCGCGAGCACGGCCGTCTGCCATTCGTCGTCGGCGCCGTCCGCCGGGACGAGCGCCAGCCACGCCCCGTCGAGGACGCCGGGCGCGGTACCGGTCAGCGGCTTGAAGGTGACCCGGTAGCGCCAGCCGTCGACGGCCGAGCCCTCGACGCGCCGGCGGCGCCAGGCGGACAGGGCAGGGAGGAGGGCCGACAGCGCGGCGTCGTCCAGTTCGAGGCTCTGTGAGAGCGACGAAAGGTCCTCGCGCTCCACCGCGTCCCAGAACTCGGCGTCCACTGGGTCCTGCCCGCCGTCCCGCGGCAGCCCGGCGGGCCCGGCCTCCGGCCAGTACCACTCGTGCTGGAAGGGGTACGTGGGAAGGTCGACGCGGCGGGCGCCGGTGCCGTCGAAGATCCCGGACCAGTCCACGCCGACACCCGTGACGTGCAACTGGGCGAGGGCGGTGACCAGGGCGGTCTCCTCCGGGCGATCCTTGCGCAGGACCGGGACGGCCACCGCCGACTGATCCAGGGTGTGCTGGGCCATCGCGGTCAGAACACCGTCCGGACCCACTTCGAGGAAGACGCTGACGTCTTCGGAGGCCAGGGTGCGGATGCCGTCGGCGAAGCGGACGGTCTCACGTACGTGCCGGACCCAGTAATCAGCCGTGAGGCCGTCGGTGGCGAGTTCACCGGTGACGTTGGAGACCAGCGGGATCTGGGGCGCGTGGTAGGTCAGCTTCTCCGCGACCTGCCGGAAGTCCTCCAGCATCGGGTCCATCAACGGCGAGTGAAAGGCGTGGCTCACCGTAAGACGACGCGTCTTACGCCCGTCGCTCGCCAACTCTTCAGCAATGCGGAGGACTTCAGCCTCGCGCCCGGCGATGACGACCGCCTCGCGACCGTTGACCGCAGCGACCGACACACCCTCGACCAACCGCGCGACCACCTCAGCCTCGGCCGCCTGAACGGCCACCATCGCCCCGCCCACCGGAAGCGCCTGCATCAGCCGAGCACGGGCCGCCACCAGCGCACACGCATCCACCAGCGAGAACACCCCGGCCACATGCGCCGCCGCGATCTCACCGATCGAGTGGCCTGCC
>NZ_JCANQV010000238.1:0-9290 GCF_059553635.1 Candidatus Streptomyces philanthi | reverse complement strand
GCGCGGGTGTTCAACGACGAGATGCTGACGCGCTGCGAAGAGATCGTGCGCAAGGCTGCGAGGACTTCGAGGCGGAGCTGAAGGAGTTCAACGGCGAACACGATCACGTCCACCTCCTGGTGCACTACCCGCCCAAGGCCGCCGTCTCCAAGCTGGTCAACAGCCTCAAGGGCGTCTCCGCCCGCCGGATACGGCAGGAGTTCACCGGCAGGGTCAACCACGCCATCATGCACGGGCACCTGTGGTCGCCCTCCTACTTCTCCGCATCGTGCGGCGGTGCACCGTTGGCGATCGTCCGCCAGTACATCGAGCAGCAAAAACGTCCGCTCTGAAGTGCACGTCAGAGCAGTCTTGAGATGCGTTCATCCCCGGCGTGAACGCCGGGGCTTTCTGCAAGGAACCCGGTAACAGGCGCCGGCACGCGGGACGAACGGGGGCGGGGGACCGGCCCGTCCCCCGCCCCCGCGGACCGTCTCAGAGCTTCAGCGACGCCGCGGCCGGACGGTGGTCGCTGCCGGTGGCCGGCAGGGTCCAGGCGGCGACCGGCTCCATGCCCTTCGACATGATCTGGTCGATGCGGGCCAGCGGGAACGAGGCCGGCCAGGTGAAGCCGAAGCCGTCGCCCGCGGCGCCCTGCGCGGAGCGCATCTGGGAGGTGACGGTGGCCAGCGACCGGTCGTTCATCGTGCCGTTGAGGTCGCCGAGGAGCAGGGTCTTCTCCAGCGGTTCCGCGGCGATGGCCTCGCCGAGCGCCTCGGCGCTGGCGTCGCGCTGGTTGGCGGTGAAGCCCTTCTGCACCTTGACCCGCACGGACGGCAGATGCGCGACGTAGACCGCGATCCGCTGCCCGTCCGCCGCGGTGACGGTGGCGCGCAGCGCCCTCGTCCAGCCCATCTTGATGTCCACGGGCGCCGCGCCGGACAGCGGGTGCTTGCTCCACAGGCCGACGGTGCCCTGGACGGCGCGGTAGGGGTACGCCTTCGCCATCTCGGACTTGTAGGTGGGCAGCGCGGTGGCGGTCAGCTCCTCCAGGGCGACGACGTCGGCGCCGGCGGCCACGATGTCGCGGGCGGTGCCGGCCGGGTCGGGGTTGTCGGCGTCGACGTTGTGGGTGAGGACGGTGAGGTCGCCGCCGGTGCCGGACTTGTCGGCGAGCTGGCCGCCGAAGAGGCCGACCCAGGCGACGGCGGGCAGCAGCAGGGCGGCCAGCGCGGTCGCCGAGCGGCGCAGCACCGCCGCGAGGAACAGTACGGGGACGCCGAGCCCGGCCCAGGGCAGGAAGGTCTCCAGCAGGCTGCCCAGGTTGCCGACCGTGTTGGGGATGCGGGCGTGCAGCACCATCAGCAGGCCGAGGAGGACGGCGAGCACCGCCAGGACGATGCCACGCCGCCACATGCCGTCCGGGCGCCACCAGGCGCGCAGGCGGCCCGCCCGGGAGCCGGGCCGCCCCGGGTGGTGTGCCTGGTCCGGTTCCGTCATCTGTGCCTGCGCCATCGCGTCGTCCTCACTGCCATCGATCGCCGCGTCTCCCGCGTGGCCGGCCCCGGGCCGGTCCGGCGGTTCCCGCCTGCCCCGGACAGACCCTAGGCGATCACCCGGGGGACGCCTTCTCTCCCCGGAGGACGGAACGGCGGCGGGCGGGAGTTCCCCGCGGTGGGCGGGAAGGGACGGCTGTGACAGAACGGGCATGAAGCGGTCATCCCGCGGGCACGGCCGGCGGCGCCCCCCTCCTGTTCCGCTCCCCCGGTCGTACGCCCTCCAGCACCGTGTCGACGATCTCCTCGACCAGGCCCTCGGGGGGCTCGGTGCCCGCGTGGAGGAGGGCGCGTGAGAGGAGGGGGCCGAGGAAGAGGTCGGCGAGGGTCTCCGGGGCGAGGTCGGCGCGGATCTCGCCGGTGGCCGCGCCGCGCCGCAGCACCGCGAGCAGTCTCTCGTGGCGGTCCCGTACGACGGAGTCGTGGTACGCGGCCCACAGGTCGGGCCGGGCCGTGAGGTGGCCGACGACGGTGCGCAGCAGCGCGGAGCGGCGTTCGGCGAGGCCGCCGCGGTGCCAGAACCCCAGCAGCGTCACCAGGTCGCCGCGGACCGAGGTGCCCGCCAGCGGCGGACAGGGCGCCCGGAGCGTGCGGGTCACGTCGAGCAGCAGGGCGCTCCGGCACGGCCAGCGGCGGTAGAGGGTGGCCTTGCCGACGCCGGCCGCGCGGGCGATGCCCTCCATCGTCAGCTCGCCGAGGGGGGTGCCGTCCTCGATCAGGCGCAGGACGGCCTCGGCGATGGCGGTGTCGGCGGCGGCGCTGCGCGGCCGCCCTCGGCGCTCGGGGGCGCCGGTCACCGGGGGGCTCCCGCCGCCTGTTCCTCCGTGGGCTCGGCCTCCTGTCCGGCGCCGCCGCGGCCGCCGGGCAGGAAGAGTGCGACGACCAGGGCGCCGATCAGGGCGACGCCGCCGGAGGCGAGGGCGGTGACATGCATGGCGTGGACGAAGGCGTGGCGGGCGGGTTCGAGGAGGGAGGTGCCCGCGGGGCCCATGCGGTCGGCGAGGGCGAGGGTCGCCTCGACGGATTCGCCGGCGGCGTGGCGGGCGCCGGCCGGGACGCGGGGCAGGGCGTCGATGCGGTCCTGGATGCCGTTGCGGTAGCTGGTGGAGAGGACGGAGCCGAGGACGGCGACGCCGAGGGTGCCGCCGACCTGCCGGAAGATGTTGTTGAGGGCCGATCCGGAGCCCGCCTTCTCCCGGGGCAGCGCCTGCATGATCGAGACGGTGACGGGCGGGGTGATGTGCGCCATGGCGGTGCCCTGGACGAGGAAGATCACTTCCAGGACCCAGATGGGGGTGGCGGTGTCCAGCAGCACCAGGGCGGTGAGGGTGGCGGCGACGGTCACCAGGCCGGCCGTGCACACCGCGCGGGCGCCGAAGCGGTCGACGACGTGCCGGGCCCTCGGCGCGAAGACCGCCTGGGCGGCGGCCAGCGGCAGCATCAGCAGGCCGGCTTGGAGCGGGCTGTAGCCGCGCACGCTCTGCACGTAGAAGACGACGAGGAAGGTGACGCCCATCAGCGCGAAGAAGACCAGTGCGATGGCGGTGACGGCGGCGGAGAAGGCCGGGTTGCGGAAGTAGCCGATGTCGATGGACGGATGGTCGCTGCGCTTCTGGTGCACGACGAAACCGGCGAGGACCACCAGGCCGCACAGCACCGTGCCGTAGACCTCGAAGCGGGAGAAGTCGGCGTACCGGCCGCCCTGGATGAACCCGTAGACCAGCAGGATCAGTCCGACGACGGACAGCAGCACGCCGGCCGGGTCCAGTCTGCCGGGGACCGGGTCGCGGGACTCCGGCACCAGCACGACCGTCGCGATCAGGACGATCACCACGATCGGGACGTTGACGAGGAAGACCGAGCCCCACCAGAAGTGGTGCAGCAGCAGCCCTCCGGTGATCGGCCCCATGGCGATGGCCAGGCCGACGCCGCCGGCCCAGACCCCGATCGCCTTGGGCTGCTCCTCGCGTTCGAAGACGTTCATCAGGATCGCGAGGGTGGCCGGCATGACGAAGGCGCCGCCGAGGCCCATCACGGCGCGGAACGCGATCAGTTGGGCGGGCGAGGCGGCGAAGGCGGCGAGCGCCGAGCCCGTGCCGAACAGGGCCGCGCCCAGCATCAGGACCTTCTTGCGGCCGATCCGGTCCCCCAGCAGGCCCGCGCTGAAGAGTATTCCGGCGAAGACGAGGGTGTAGGCGTTGATCGCCCACTCCAGCTGGCTCTGGGTGGCGCCCAGGCCGGTGGGGGCCGGGGTGGCGATGGTCTTCATGGCGACGTTGAGGATGGAGTTGTCCAGCACCACGATCAGCAGGCTGAGCATGAGGACGGAGAGGATCACCCAGCGGCGGCGGTGGACGCGTTCGGGAACGCTGCGGGGGCCCGGGGAGGCCGGGCCTGGGGCGGGGGTGGTCATGCGGTCACTGTAGGGCGATACGGAACGGTCCCGTTCCGTATCGGAGGGGGCGTAGGGGGCGTGTCGGCGCACGGGTGGCAGGCACGGGGGCCCTTCCGCGCCCCGTGCGCCGCGTGCCAGCATGGAGGGGAGTCCGGAGACGCCGTCAGGGCGCTTCGAGATGAGGAACAGGAGCCGTCACGATGACGCAGCTTTCGCCTGCCCGGAAACCGGCCGAGGCACCGGCCGCCGGGAATCCCGCCGCCCTCTACGGGGGCGCCCGCACGCGCCGGGTCACGGTGCGTGACATCGCCCGCGCCAAGGAGCGCGGCGAGAAGTGGCCGATGCTCACCGCCTACGACGCGATGACCGCCTCCGTCTTCGACGAGGCCGGTATCCCCGTCCTGCTCGTCGGCGACTCGATGGGCAACTGCCACCTGGGCTACGAGTCCACGGTGCCGGTCACCATGGACGAGATCACCCTGCTGTCCGCCGCGGTCGTCCGCGGCACCCGGCGGGCCATGGTCGTCGGCGACCTGCCGTTCGGCGCGTATCAGGAGGGCCCGGTGCAGGCCCTGCGGAACGCGACCCGGCTGGTCAAGGAGGCGGGCGTGGGCGCCGTCAAGCTGGAGGGCGGTGAGCGCTCGGCGCACCAGGTGGAGCTGCTGGTCTCCGCCGGCATCCCGGTGATGGCGCACATCGGTCTGACCCCGCAGTCCGTCCACGCGCTGGGCGGCTACCCGGTGCAGGGGCGCGGGGAGGAGGCGGCCCACCGGCTGATGCGGGACGCCAAGGCGGTGCAGGACGCCGGGGCGTTCTCCGTCGTCCTGGAGGCGGTGCCGGCCGAGGCCGCCGAGGAGATCACCCGCGCGCTGCACATCCCCACCGTCGGCATCGGCGCGGGCGCCGCGTGCGACGCCCAGGTGCTGGTGTGGACCGACATGGCGGGGATGACGTCGGGCCGGGTGCCGCGCTTCGTCAAGCAGTACGCGGCGCTGCGGGAGGCGCTGGGCGACGCGGCCCGCGCGTTCGCCGACGAGGTCGTGGACGGGGCCTTCCCGGCGGAGGAGCACAGCTTCCACTAGAGGGGCGCGCGGCGGCCGGGACCCGTGGGTCGCGGCCGCCGCTGCCGTGTCCGGGCCGGTGTCGGCGGGCTGTCGGTGGTGTGTCGGTGCGCTGTCGGCCGTGGCTGCCACCGTGGACGGCATGACGCGACAGACAATGACCACCGACGGCGGGAACGCCGTGGAGGTACGGGGGCTGGTCAAGCACTTCGGGGACGTCAAGGCCGTCGACGGGGTCGACCTGGACGTCCGCGAGGGGTCGGTGCTCGGTGTGCTCGGCCCCAACGGCGCCGGGAAGACCACCCTCGTCCGCTGCCTCTCGACCCTCCTGGTACCGGACGCCGGGCGCGCCGTCGTGGCCGGGTACGACGTGGTGCGCCAACCCCGTGCGCTGCGCCGGACGATCGGCCTGACCGGCCAGTACGCCTCGGTCGACGAGAAGCTCTCCGGCTGGGAGAACCTCTACATGATCGGGCGGCTGCTCGACCTGTCCCGCAAGGGCGCCCGCAAGCGGGCCGACGAGATGCTGGAACGCTTCTCGCTCACCGAGGCGGCGGCACGGCCCGCCGCCAAGTACTCCGGCGGGATGCGGCGCAGGCTGGACCTGGCCGCCTCGATGATCGGCCGTCCCGCCGTGCTCTATCTGGACGAGCCGACGACCGGCCTGGACCCGCGGACCCGCAACGAGGTCTGGGACGAGGTGCGCCGGATGGTGGACGAGGGGACGACGGTGCTGCTCACCACCCAGTACATGGAGGAGGCCGAGCAGCTGGCGGACGAGCTGACGGTGATCGACCGGGGACGGGTGATCGCCGAGGGCGCGGCGCAGGAGCTGAAGACCAAGGTCGGGGGGCGGACGCTCCAGGTGCGTCCGGCCGACCGCGGCGACCTGGACCGGATCACCACCGCGGTCACCCTGGCGGGCCTCGACGGCATCGCCGGGGCCACCGCCGACCACGCGGACGGCGTGGTCAACGTCCCGGTCACCAGCGACGAGCAGCTGACGGCGGTGGTGGGGCTGCTCACCCGGGAGGGCTTCGCGCTCTCCGGGATCAGCACCCATCTGCCCAGTCTGGACGAGGTGTTCCTCGCCCTCACCGGCCAGAAGACGTCCGAGGCCGGCAGCGCCGGGGACGTACACGACGAGCGGTTCGCGGAGGTGCCGGCATGAGCGCGGCGACGATGACGGTGCCGGCGCGCAGGCCGGCCGGCGAGGGGCGCATCGGGCTGCGCGCCAATCTGCGGCACATCGGTGCGCTGGTGCGCCGCAACGCCCTCCAGATCAAACAGGACCCGGAGTCGATGTTCGACGTCCTGCTGATGCCGGTGGTCTTCGTCCTGCTGTTCGTCTATGTCTTCGGTGGTGCCATCGCGGGCAAGGGCAACCAGCAGGAGTACCTCCAGTACCTGATACCGGGGCTGATGGCGATGATGGGCATCAACATCGCCATGGCGGTGGGCTCCGGCGTCAACGAGGACTTCCGCAAGGGCGTCATGGACCGTTTCCGTACGATGCCGATCGCCCGGTCCTCGGTCCTGATCGCCAAGATCGTCGTCGAGATCGGCCGGATGCTGATCGCCACCGCGATCCTGTTCGGGATGGGCTTTCTGCTGGGTCTGGAGATACGCGGCAGCGTTCTCGGGCTCCTCGGGGCGGTGGCGCTCGCCACGGTGTTCGGCGCGGCGCTGATGTGGATCTTCGTCCTGCTGGGGCTCGCGGTGAGGACCCCGCAGGCCGTGCAGGGCCTGGCGATGATCGTGCTGATGCCGCTGGAGTTCGGCTCGTCGATCTTCGCGCCGCCGGCGTCGATGCCCGGTTGGCTGGAGGGGTTCACGAAGGTCAACCCGCTGTCCAACCTGGCGGACGCGGCCCGCGCCCTGATCAACGGGCACGGCGCCGTCGCCCACCCCGCACTGGTCACCCTCGGCTGGGCCGTCGTCATCACGGCCGTGACCATGCCGCTCGCCGTCGCAAGGTTCCGCAAGAAGACCACCTGAGAACCGACGGCTTGCAGAAACCTGACGCGTCGACCTCCGCCCGGCACGCGTCAGACGAGGGCGGTGGCCTCCTCCCAGGTCAGGCCGCCGCCCTCGGCGTGGGCGCGCTCGTACGCCGCGTCGCCCAGCAGCCCCCGCACCTCCGTCTCCGCCCGCTCCCGGTCGGCGCGCAGCACGAGGGGCGGGATGGTGTGCATCCGCAGCGCGTCGTACGCGCCGAGCAGCCGGGCCGCGTCCCGGGCGGCGGGCTCCCCGTGCACGGCGACCAGCACCCGGGCGCCGGTGATCAGCTGGGTCACCGGAAGGTCGGGGGCGACCATCTTCGTCAGCGAGTCCCCCATCAGCGCCAGCGCCCCGCGGAACCGCTCCAGCAGCCCCTCGGTCCGCCCCTCGGTGACGTCGAGACAGACCATCGAGCCCTCCACGATCCCGGTGAACACGTCGGGGGCCCGGGGCGCGAACAGCTCCCGCACCAGTTCCAGTTGCCGGCGCGCCTCGCCCGTGCGGTCCGAGACGGACAGCCACATGGCGAGCAGCAGCCGGGCGAAGGGCGCCGCCTCGTGGCCGCCGTTGTGGTCCCCGGCCTCCGCCACGACCTCGCGCAGCATCCGCTCCCCCGCCTCGTGCGCGCCGTCCTCGATCAGCACCGCGCCGAGCCGGGTGCGCAGCAGCAGGGTCTGCCCGTACGCGCCCAGGGCCTCGGCATGGACCATCGCCGCGCGGTAGTCCTCGGCCGCGCGCCCGTAGTGGCCGCTCTTCTCGTGCGTCTCGCCGCGGCCCATCAGGGCTTCGGCGGTGCCCCACGCGTCCTGGGCGAGGCCGAAGAGGCGCAGCGCCTCGTCGGCGTCCCGCATCGCCTGGTCCAGGCAGCCGGGACGGTCGTTGAGGATCTTGGAGCGGAGCTGGAGGACGAAGGCCAGCTCCCAGTCGTAGCCGAAGCCCCGGCACGCCACCACGGCGTCGTCGACCATCTCCATCAGCCGCTCCGTGCCGCCGTTGAGCACCACCGCGTAGTACCAGAACACGCCCGGCACCCGGCAGGTCTGGGGCATTCCGCTGCGGTAGGAGTCGATCACCCCGGCCAGGGTCCGGCGCACCTCGGGCCGCTGGAACGCGCGCAGGTCGCCGTCGAGGGCGGTGAGGGCGATCAGCCGCGCCTGGCGGCGGGCCTCCATGAGCTGCTCGGGGTCCATCGGCGGCGGGGCGTCGATGGGCCGGGCCAGCAGTTCGGGGGCGGGGGTGACGGGCGGGGCGAACGGGTCGGGGCCGAGCGCGGCGGCCGCCTCCGCCCAGCCGTGGGCGTCGGCGCGGTGGTCCCGCAGCGACCAGAACCACTGCAACGACAGCACCAGGCACAGCGCCTCGTGCTCGTCGCGGGCGGCGATCGCGCGGCGCAGCGCGGACCGCAGGTTGTCGTGCTCCAGCTCCAGCCGGTCGGCCCAGGCGCGCTGGCCGGGGCCGCGCAGCAACGGGTCGGCGGTACGGGCGAGTTCGCGGTAGGCGACGAGATGGCGGCGCTCGGCGGCGGCCCGCTCCCCGGCCTCGTCCAGCCGCTCGGCGGCGTACTCCCCGACGGTCTCCAGCAGCCGGTAGCGCATCTGCCCGCCGGGCGCGGGCGCCGCCACCACCAGCGACTTGTCGATCAGTGAACCGAGCAGTGCGGCGACGTCGCGGCGGTCGACGGCGCCGGCCGCGCAGATCTCCTCCGCCGCGGCCAGGTCGCAGCCGCCGGAGACGACGGAGAGCCGCCGCAGCACGGCGCGTTCGGGGGCGTCGAGCAGGTCCCAGGACCAGTCGACGACGGCGCGCAGCGTCTGCTGGCGGGGCAGGACGGTGCGGCTGCCGCTGGTCAGCAGCCGGAAGCGGTCGTCGAGCCGGTCGGCGAGCTGGCGCGGGGAGAGCAACCGCAGCCGGGCGGCGGCGAGTTCGATGGCGAGCGGCAGTCCGTCCAGCCGGCGGCAGATCTCGGCGCAGGCCGCCGGGTCCTCGTCGGTACGGAACCCGGGGCGGGCGGCGGCGCCGCGTTCGGCGAGCAGCCGCAGCGCGACCGGGTCGGGCAGCGGTTCGACGGGCCGCAGCACCTCGCCGGGCACGGCCAGCGGCTCACGGCTGGTCGCCAGCACCGTCACCCCGGGGCAGCGGGCCAGCAGCCGCTCGACGAGTGCGGCGGCGGCGCCGATGACGTGCTCGCAGTTGTCGAGGACGAGCAGCATCCGGCGGTTGGCGCAGTGCTCGGCGAGGCGGGCCAGGGGGTCGAGCGCGGTGGGGTCGGTCGCGGCGCGCAGCCCCTCGGCGGCGGTG
>NZ_JCANQV010000237.1:0-9282 GCF_059553635.1 Candidatus Streptomyces philanthi | reverse complement strand
TGAGCCTCGGCGCGCTGCGCCGCGGGTACTGACGCTCCGGCAACTTCCCGGCGGGTCGGGGTTTTTCCTCCGATACACCATTGCTCCCCGCCGGTGACCACGGATACCTTCACCCTTCAACAGATCCGCCCGTGCGCGTCAGGCGCACGGGCGGTCGCACGGATGAGGTGGAGTTTCCATGGCACATCCCCGATCCAGACGCGTGCGGGCCCTGGCCCTGCCCCTCGGACTGGCGCTGACCGCGTCCCTCGGCTTCCTCCCGTACGCGGCCACCGCCGCGCCCCGGGACGCGGCCCCGGCCGGCGCCGCGAAGGCCGGCGGCCCGCTGCTCTCCTACGTCGTGAACACCACCCCCGGCCGGGCCGCGGTCGGCAAGGTCGAGAAGGCGATATCCCGGGCCGGCGGGAAGGTGGTCACGGCCCATGAGCGCATAGGCGTGATCGTCGCCCACTCGTCCGACCCCACGTTCGCGGCGACCCTGCGCACGGTCGACGGGGTGCAGTCGGCGGGTGCCACCCGTACCGCGCCGCTGACGCCGTCCGCCACCACCGACATCGGCAGGCCGCAGCGGATCGAACGGCCGAAGGCGCAGTTCGGGGCGGCGGCCAGGGCGAAGGGCGAGGAGCCGTTGGAGTCCCTCCAGTGGGACCTGCCGGCCATCAAGGCCGATCAGGCCGCGAAGGTGAACCCCGGCAGCAAGAAGGTCACCGTCGCCGTCATCGACACCGGCGTGGACGACACCCATCCCGACCTCCGGCCGAACTTCTCGGCGAAGCAGTCCGCCAACTGCGTGGGCGGCGTGCCCGACACCTCCCCGGGCGCGTGGCGGCCGTACGACCCGCAGGAGGACTACCACGGCACGCATGTCGCGGGCACCATCGCGGCGGCCCGCAACGGTGTCGGCATCGCCGGTGTCGCGCCCGGTGCGAAGGTCTCGGCGATCAAGGTCAGCGAGCCGGGGACCAGCATGTTCTACGCGGAGAACGTGGTCTGCGCGTTCGTCTTCGCGGCCGACCACGGGGTCAAGGTCACCAACAACAGCTATTACGTCGACCCGTGGATGTTCAACTGCAAGGACGACGCGGACCAGGCGGCGATCACCGAGGCCGTCGGCCGGGCCGCCCGGTACGCCGAGGGCAAGGGCGTCCTCAACATCGCCGCGGCCGGCAACTCGAACCTCGACCTGGGCGCGAACAAGCTCACCGACTCCTCCAGCCCCAATGACTCCAAGCCTGTCACGCGCACGGTCAACCCCAAGACCTGCTGGGACATACCGACGCAGCTGCCGGGCACGGTGACCGTCTCCGCCACCGGCTCCCACACCCTGAAGTCGAGCTACTCCAACTACGGCCTGGGCCAGGTCGATGTGGCGGCCCCGGGCGGCGACTCCCGCCAGGTGCCCGAACTCCCCGCCAAGAACGGCAACATCCTCTCCACCCTGCCCGGCGGCGACTGGGGCTACCTGGCCGGTACGTCCATGGCCACGCCGCATGTCTCGGGCGTCGCGGCGCTGCTGGCGAGCACCCACCCGAAGTCGAGCCCGCAGGAACTGCGGTGGCTGCTCAGGGCGCAGGCCGTCAACCCGGGCTGCCCGGTGGGCGACGCCACCTGCACCGGTACCCGGCACGTCAACAGCCACTTCGGCTACGGCATCGTCGACGCGCTGCGCGCCGTGACGAAGTAGCCGCCGCGCCAGGACCCTCGCACGGTGCCGCCCCCGGGACGGGGCGGCACCCCGGCGGGCTCAGGCCACGGCCGGGCGGACGGCGGCGGGGGCGCCCGCGGCCCGCGAGACGCCCAGGGCCAGGGCGTACTGGGCGGCGATATAGGTCAGCATGATCCACAGGTGGACGGCGGGCAGCTGCGGCCAGTCGGCGAGACCGGTCGCGATGAGGCTGTCGGACAGCAGGAACAGCAGTCCCCCGGCCGCGGCCGGCACCCCGATCCGCAGCGCGAAGTAGGCCATGGTGGTCAGCAGCAGGCTGTAGCCCGCCACCGGGAGCCGCAGTGTGTCCGGCAGTCCGGGCCACAGCAGGGCCACGGTGACGGCGCAGGCGGCCGCGTAGGCGCCGGCGAGCGCGGCGGTACGGCCGGGCCGTCCGCGTGCCGCCGTTCCGTGCCGGGTGAACAGCGCCAGATAGCAGAGGTGTCCGGCGGCGAAGGCGCCCATGCCCGGCAGGAAGAAGTCCCCGCCGATCTGGAGGAAGGTGTCGCCCACGCAGCCGCACAGCAGTGCCCCGGCGAGCAGCCGGGGGCAGCCGCGGGCCAGGACGTGGGCGGCGAGGACCGGCATCAGGGCGGGCTTGGTCAGCAGCACGGCGGTCCGCGCGGCGCCGCCGGGGCCGGCGCCCGCCTGTGCCGCCAGCCCGGCCAGGTGAACGACCGTCAGCGCGGCGAACACGGCGAGGAGGACGCGGGCGGCGCGGGGGTACGGGGCGCTCATGCGGCCCGCCCGCCGGCCGTCCTGGTCCGGTCGCGTCGTACCCGGCCGCCGGGCCCGCGTGCGGTCTTCGCCGTGGCGGTGTCCGGTGGCGCGGGCTGCCAGCCCGGTCCGCGGAAGATCCGTCCGGCGCGTTCGCGCCAGCCGGTGGCGGCCCGCAGGTCGCGGGCGATGGCCGCGTACTCGTGGGTGGCCACCCGCAGCGGGTTGTGGGTGGCGATGTTCTTGGTGAGGCCGTAGACGGGGCGGACGGTCTCGGGGACGAAGGTGCCGAACATCCGGTCCCAGACGATGAGGATGCCGCCGAAGTTGCGGTCCAGGTAGCCGCCCTGGGAGGCATGGTGCACCCGGTGGTGGGAGGGGGTGTTGAGGACGTACTCGAACGGCCTGGGCAGGGTGCCGACGCGTTCGGTGTGCACCCAGAACTGGTAGACGAGGTTGACGGACGAGCAGAAGGCGACGGCCGCCGGGTGCACGCCGAGCGCCACCATGGGCAGGTAGAACGGCCAGACCGTCCAGCTGGTCCACGGCTGCCGCAGCGCGGTGGTGAGGTTGAACTTCCTGCTGGAGTGGTGGACGACGTGGCAGGCCCACAGGACGCGGACGACGTGGTGGCCGCGGTGCGACCAGTAGTAGAAGAAGTCCTGGGCGAGCAGCATCAGCGGCAGCGTCCACCACAGGACGGGGACGCGCAGCGGGGTGACCGCGTAGAGGGCGGTGTAGATCGCGACGATCGGGATCTTCCACAGCGCGTCGAAGACCAGGCTGCCGGCGCCCATGGTGAGGCTGGTGGCCGCGTCCTTGGCGTCGTAGCCGGCGGCGTCCTCGTCGGGGCGCAGGCGGTAGCTCACCATTTCCACGACGGTGAGCAGGGCGAAGGCGGGCACGGACCACAACACGACATCGGGCAGGTGCGGCATGCCCCGCACCATAAGGGCGCCGGTACGGGCCCCGCTAGAGGTTGTTACCGAGAAGTATGTGAGACGCTTCGTCAGCTGCGGGCCGGGGGCGTACCGGTGGTAGCACCGCCCGCCGCGGTCACCGCGCGGGCCGGGCGCCCGGGGAGCGGTGGTGGCGACGTCGGTTCGGTGGCTGTCGGTGGTGGCCCGTATCCTCAGTGACCATGCTCGAAGACCGCATGGCAGCAGCCGGCCCGACCGCCCCCGGGATCGGGCGGCAGCCGGGCCCGCAGACCCCGCCGGCCTCCTGGCCCGACGCGTATCCCGAGGGGTACGCGGTGGTCGACGTGGAGACCACCGGCCTGGCGCGCGACGACCGGATCATCTCCGCCGCCGTGTACCAGCTCGACGCCCGGGGGGAGTTCCAGGACCGCTGGTACACCCTGGTCAACCCGCAGCGGGACCCGGGCCCGGTGTGGATCCACGGGCTGACCAGCGAGATGCTGGCCGACGCGCCCCTCTTCCCGGAGATCGTCCCGGAGCTGTCGCGGCGCCTCGACGGCCGGGTGCTGGTCGCCCACAACGCGATGTTCGACTGGTCGATGATCGCCCGGGAGTACGCCCGGGCCGAGGCGACCGCCCCGGTGAGCCGGCGGCTGTGCACCATCGCGCTCTCCAAGGAACTGGGACTGCCGCTGCCCAACCACAAGCTGGAGTCGCTGGCGGCCCACTACGGCGTGGTGCAGGAGCGGGCCCACCACGCCCTGGACGACGCCCGGGTGCTGGCCGAGGCGTTCCGGCCCAGCCTGTGCCGGGCCGCCCGGCAGAACCTCCGGCTGCCGCTGCTGGCGTGCCAGCCGCTCACCGAGTGGTCCGCCTCGCCCGCGCCCCGGCAGCGCACGGGGTCCTCCTCCTACCGCCCGGCGTCCTGGCGGCCGTCCCGCAAGCGCCCGGCGTGCCCGTACCCCAACCCGGGGCGCTACGAGCCGGGCGGGCCGCTGGTGCAGGGGATGCGGGTCGCGTTCTCCGGTGACACCTCCGTCGACCGCGAGCTGCTGGAGGACCGGGCGATCGAGGCGGGGCTGCACATCGCCACCAGCGTCTCCCGGCTGACCAGCCTGCTGGTGACCAACGACCCGGACGCGCACACCTCCAAGACCGTCAAGGCGCGGTCGTTCGGTACGCCCGTCGTCGACGAGGCGGCCTTCACCCAACTGCTCCGTGACGTGGCGCCCGCGCCCGGCTCCGACTGAGCCGCCCGCCCCCTGTGGCGCCCGCGTCCGGGTGAAGCGCTCCCCACACGCCCGGTCGCACGGCGCCCGGCGGCGGCCGTGCCCGCACACTGTGGCCCATGGCACGTTGCGAGGTCTGCGGTAACGAGTACGGCATGACGTTCGAGGTGCACGCGCAGGGCGCGGTGCACGTCTTCGACTGCTTCTCCTGCGCCATCCACCGCATGGCGCCGATCTGCGAGCACTGCCGGTGTCAGATCATCGGGCAGGGGGTGGAGGCGGAGCAGCACTGGTACTGCGGGGCGCACTGCGCCCGCGCCGCCGGCCGGACCGGCATCGTCGACCGGGTCTGACGGCGGCCGGACCCCGTGCCGGGGGGCCGCCGCGCGCCAGGTAACGTCGGACCGTGTACCGCTTCCTGTTGACCCGGCAGTGGGTGATCACCACCCTGGTGGCGCTCGCCCTGATCCCGGCCATGACCGAGCTGGGGTTCTGGCAGCTCCACCGCCATGAGCACCGGGTCGCGCAGAACGCGCTGATCGACGCGAACCTGAAGGCGAAGCCGGTCCCGGTCACCTCGCTGACCTCCCCCGGCCGCACGGTGCCCCGCGACGACATGTGGCGCCGGGTCACGGCCACCGGCACCTTCGACGGCGCGCACGAGGTCGTCGTCCGCCAGCGCACCGCCGCCGACGAGCAGAAGATCGGCTACTACGTCCTCACCCCCCTCGACCTCGACGGCGGGGGGACGTTGCTGGTCAACCGCGGCTGGATCCCGACCGGCAACGACCTCACCCGCTTCCCCGACGTCCCGCCCGCCCCCAAGGGCACCGTGCGCCTCACCGGCCGGCTGATGGCCGACGAGACCACCGCGAACAGCGGGATCAAGGACACCCGGGGGCTGCCCGCCCGCCAGGTGATGCTGATCAACAGCGAGCAGCAGGCCGAGCGGCTCGGCCGGCCCGTCCTCGGCGGCTACATCGAGCAGATCGGGCCCGAGACCTCCGGCGACGACCGGCCCCAGCTCGTGCCCGCACCGGACCACGACAGCATCGGGCCGCACATCGCGTACGCGATCCAGTGGTGGCTGTTCGCCGCCGCCGTACCGGTCGGCTGGTGCGTCCTGGTCCGCCGCGAGCGCCGTGACCGGCTGGCGGCCACCGCGCGGGAGGCCGCCGGGCCCGCCCCCGACGGCGACGACGGCCCGGCCCCGGAAAGCGCCGTAGCCCGGACAGCCGCCTCCGCCGAATAGCGCCCCCGCCCGGCGGGAAAGGCCGCTGAGTGCACCCACGTATCGAGGACTACGCGCTCATCGGCGATCTGCAGACCGCCGCGCTCGTCTGCCGCGACGGCTCCATCGACTGGCTGTGTCTGCCGCGCTTCGACTCCGGCGCCTGCTTCGCCGCGCTCCTCGGCACCCGGGAGAACGGCCACTGGCAGCTCTCCCCCGCGGACCCCGAAGCCCGCTGCGCACGCTCCTACCGCGGCGACTCCCTCGTCCTGGACACCGTGTGGCGCACCGCCACCGGCCGGGCCCGGGTCACCGACTTCATGCCGCAGCGTGACCGCGCCCCGGACGTCGTACGGATCGTCGAGGGCCTCGACGGCGAGGTCGCGATGCGCGGGGTGCTGCGGCTGCGGTTCGACTACGGGCGGCTGGTGCCCTGGATGCGGCGCTGCGACGGGCTGCGGGTCGCGGTCGCCGGGCCGGACGCGGTGTGGCTGCGCACCGAGCCCGAGGTCACCACCTACGGGAAGGGCTTCAGCACCTGCTCGGACTTCACCGTCGGCGCCGGCGAGCGGGTCGCTTTCGTCCTGACCTGGCACCCCTCGCACGAGCCGCGGCCGCGGCTGGCCGACCCGTACGAGGCGCTCGACACCACCCTGGAGGACTGGCACGACTGGTCGGCGCGCTGCCGCTGCCCCGGCCGCTACCGCGACGCCGTGGTCCGCTCCCTGATCACGCTCAAGGCCCTCACCTACGCGCCCACCGGCGGGATCGTCGCCGCCCCGACCACCTCGCTGCCCGAGTGGCCCGGCGGTATCCGCAACTGGGACTACCGCTACTGCTGGCTGCGGGACGCCAGCCTCACCCTGAACTCCCTGCTGCTCGCGGGCTATCTGGACGAGGCCGCCGCCTGGCGCGACTGGCTGCTGCGCGCGGTGGCCGGCGCGCCCGACGACCTCCAGATCATGTACGGGCTGGCCGGTGAGCGGCGGCTGCCGGAGGCCGAGCTGCCGTGGCTGAGCGGCTACGAGGACTCGTTCCCGGTGCGGATCGGCAACGCCGCCGTCGAGCAGTTCCAGCTCGACGTGTACGGCGAGGTACTGGACTCCTTCCACATCGCCCGCACCAACGGAATGCCGTCCCAGCCGCACGCCTGGAGCATCCAGCGCGCGGTGATGGACCACCTCGAAGGCAACTGGCGGGAGCCGGACGAGGGCCTGTGGGAGATCCGCGGCCCGCGCCGGCACTTCGTCCACTCCAAGGTGATGGCCTGGGTGGCGGCGGACCGGGCGGTGCGCACCGTCGAGGCGCGGCCGTCCCTGCGGGGGAACGCCGACCGCTGGCGGGCGATGCGCGACGCCGTCCACCGCGAGGTCTGCGACCGCGGCTACGACGCCTCGCGCAACACCTTCACCCAGTCCTACGGTTCCTCCGCCCTGGACGCGGCGACGCTGCTCATCCCCCGCTCCGGATTCCTGCCGGGCAGCGACCCCCGGGTGGTGGGGACCGTCGACGCGGTCCGCAGGGAGCTGTCCCAGAACGGCCTGGTGCGCCGCTACGGCACCGACGACGGCGCGGTCGACGGGCTGCCGGGCACCGAGGGCACCTTTCTGGCCTGCTCGTTCTGGCTCGCCGAGGCGCTGCTGCTGACCGGCCGGGCCAAGGAGGCGCACGCCCTGTTCGCCCGGCTGCTGGAGCTGCGCAACGACGTGGGCCTGCTGGCCGAGGAGTACGACCCGCTCTCCCGCCGCCAACTGGGCAACTTCCCGCAGGCGTTCAGTCACATCGGTCTGGTGGGGGCCGCCTACGCCCTGCTGGGCGGGGCCGGGGCAGACTAGGGCCATGGACATCGGACTCACCGACCGGACGTATGTCGTCACCGGGGCCACCCGCGGGCTGGGCCTCGCCACCGCCCGCGCGCTCGTCGCGGACGGCGCCCGCGTCGTCCTCTCCGGACGCACCGAGGAGAGCGCCGCGGCGGCCGCCGCGGAACTGGGCGAGGGGGCGCTGGGCGTCGCGGCCGACAACGCCGACCCCGGCACGCCCGAGCGGCTGATCGCCGCCGCCCGCGAGCGGTTCGGCCGCTTCGACGGCGTGCTCGTCAGTGTGGGCGGCCCGGCCCCCGGCACGGCCGCAGGCAACACCGACGCGCAGTGGCGGGACGCCTTCGAGACGGTCTTCCTCGGCGCGGTGCGGACGGCCAGGGCGGCCGCCGCCGAGCTGGGCGAGGGCGGGGTGATCGGCTTCGTGCTCTCCGGCTCGGTGTACGAGCCGATCGGCGGGCTGACGATCTCCAACGGGCTGCGCCCCGGCCTCGCCGGGTTCGCCAAGTCGCTGGCCGACGAGGTGGGGCCGCGCGGCATCCGCGTCGTCGGGCTGCTGCCCGGCCGGATCGCCACGGACCGGATGACCCAGCTCGACGCGCTCTCCGGCGACCCGGAGGGCTCCCGGGCCCGCAACAACGCGCTGATCCCGCTGGGCCGCTACGGCGAGCCGGACGAGTTCGGCCGGGTCGCGGCGTTCCTGCTGTCGCCGGCCGCCTCGTATCTGACCGGGGTGATGGTGCCGGTGGACGGCGGGGCGCGGCGAGGTATCTGAGGGCCCGGTCAGCGGACGCGTTCGGCCCGGTGCCGCAGTGCCCGCAGCCGCACCTCGGCCGGCAGCCGCTCCAGCCCGGCCGATGTGCGGACATGGGCCAGCGCCTCGTCGGACAGGCGCCGTACGACGGTGTCGGGGTCCGCGTGCGGGGCGAGGACCAGCACGGCCCGCACCCGGGGCGCCCGGCGCCGCCCGGTGAGCCGCACCGTCGCCCGGTCCACGCCGTCGAGGATCTCGGTCTCGTCCGTCAGCACCCGTTCCAGGGCGCGCCCGCGGACGGTGGCGCCCTCGCCGTCACCGCTGTCGACCTCGATCTCCCGGAGCCCGCGGCGGCGTGACTGGGCCAGCAGCCACCACAGCAGGAGCAGCACGAGGACGGCCAGGGCGGCGAGGACGGCGGGCCACCACCAGCCCTGGTCCGTCCAGCGGGTGCGCCGTCCCGCGGGGAGCGGCACCGCGTCCGGTGGTGGCCAGTGCCGGCCGCCGGGCAGGGTGGCGCCCCACCGCGCGGGCAGGCCGAGGCCGGTCAGCAGCACCGCCCCTCCGGCGCCCAGCAGCACCAGCCCGGTCAGGGCGAGCAGCACCCGGTTGACGATGCCGCGGCCCGTGCCCATCGCCGTCACCTCCCCGGCCGCCGGACGCGGACGGACAGGGGCGCGGGCCGGGGCCGCCCGAGCCGCCGCACCCCCTCGCCGAGGACGGTGCCGAGGTCGTCGCGGACCTCGTCCGGTTCCCGGAAGTGCGACACGGCCCGTACCCGTACCCGGCGCCTGCCGACGCGGACGCGGACCGACCGGACGCCGGGGACCCGCAGGGCGTGGTCGCGCAGGATCAGGGCGGCGGCCGGCCGGTCCAGGGCCGCCCGGACGCCGGGGGCGGTACGCC
>NZ_JCANQV010000236.1:0-9311 GCF_059553635.1 Candidatus Streptomyces philanthi | reverse complement strand
GACGGAAACACCACAGGACCGTCCGCCACCCGGAAGACCTCGGACCACACGGCCTCCGACGGTTGGAGCATCAGCGGCAAGTACGGGAAGCACGACGAGTGCCTCAACGCCGGACGGCAAGGCGTCGAACGGCACGCGTGGAGCGAGTACCAGTGCGCCAACGCCCTGTACTGGATTCTGTGGACCAAGCGCTGAGCCGCGAAGGCCGACGGAGCGCCCCACCTGCCGAGCGGGTGGGGCGCTCCGTCGCAGCGCCCCGGGCGGCTTCCGCAGACCCGTCACCACACCCCCGGAACGAGCCTCCGCGTCCGCGCCGCGTAGGCGCGGTAGTCCTCGCCGAGGGCGTCGAGCAGCATGCGTTCCTCGACGCGGATGCGGTAGGCCACGGCGATGACGCAGCACGCGGTGAACAGCAGCCAGGAGGCGGCGTTGCCGAAGAGGACGGCGAAGGACAGGGCGGTCAGCAGGATGCCGCTGTAGGCGGGGTGGCGCACCCACCGGTACGGGCCGGAGGTGACGACCCGGTGGCCGTGCTGGATGTGGACGGTGCTGCGGAAGAACCGGCCCAGGGCGATGATCGCCCACAGGCGGAGGGCGATACCGGCCCAGGCCGCCGGCAGCAGCACCGTCCGCAGGGCCAGGCTCCGGGTGTCGTAGGACAGGGCGGGCAGCGCATCGCGCACCGGTGCGGCGAGGGCGATCCCGGCCGCCGCCAGTACGCCGAGAAGCAGCAGGCTGCGCCGCTCGGTGCGTTCGGTGGCCTCGCTGCGGAACCGCTGCCGTACCTGGAGCACCCCCTCGGCGGCGAGCCAGCCCCAGAGAGTGCAGGTGAGGGCGGTGTCGACGGCTCGGTGCATGGGACGGTCTCCCCTCGTCACGGGTGCGGGCCCCGTGGTGGGGCGCCGGTTCCACGGTGGCACCGTTGCCGGGTGGAGTGGTTCCCCCCGTGGGGGGAACGCCGGGTGGAGATCCGGGCCGGGAGCCACCGGGCCGCGAGGAGACACATTCCGTCACCAATGGGCACATTCGGTACGCCGCGTGTCAGCCGTGCGCGAACCCGCGGGCCGGGAGCGGGGCCGCTGCCGGGAACCAGGACCGCGTGGCGACCGGCTGATCTAGAGTGCCCAGGTCAGTTCCGTCACCTGGTGACCCGAGAAGGAATCACGGATTATGCCGACCGAGACGTTCGAGTTTCAGGTGGAAGCGCGCCAGCTTCTGCAGATGATGATCCACTCGATCTACTCGAACAAGGACGTGTTCCTGCGTGAACTCGTCTCCAACGCCTCCGACGCGCTCGACAAACTGCGTCTCGAAGCCCTCCGCGACGACTCCCTCGACGCGGATGTGTCCGACCTCCACATCGGGATCGAGGCCGATGCGAAGGCCCGCACGCTGACCGTGCGGGACAACGGCGTCGGCATGTCCCACGACGAGGTGGTCCAGCTCATCGGGACGATCGCGAACTCGGGGACGGCGAAGTTCCTGCGGGAGCTGAAGGAGGCCGAGGACAGTGCCGCGGCCGAGGGATTGATCGGACAGTTCGGCGTCGGTTTCTACTCCAGCTTCATGGTGGCCGACGAGGTCACGCTGCTGACCCGGCGCGCGGGCGAGAGCCAGGGCACGCGCTGGTCGTCGACCGGCGAGGGCACGTACACGATCGAGACGGTCGACGACGCGCCGCAGGGCACCGCCGTCACGCTCCGTCTCAAGCCGGTGGACAACGAGGACCGGCTCTACGACTACACCTCCCCGTGGAAGATCAGGGAGATCGTCAAGCGGTACTCGGACTTCATCACCTGGCCGATCCGGATGGCCGGCGAGGCCGCCGACGGCGCGGAGGACGGCGACGACGGCCCGCGGGAGCCGGAGACGCTGAACTCGATGAAGGCCCTGTGGGCGCGCTCGCGCGACGAGGTCACCGACGACGAGTACCACGAGCTGTACAAGCACATCAGCCACGACTGGAGCGACCCGCTGGAGACCATCCGTCTCCAGGCGGAGGGCACGTTCGAGTACCAGGCGCTGCTGTTCATCCCGTCGCACGCGCCGCAGGACCTGTTCATGCAGGGCTACAAGCGCGGTGTGCAGCTCTATGTGAAACGTGTCTTCATCATGGACGACTGCGAGGCGCTGATGCCTCCGTACCTGCGGTTCGTCAAGGGTGTCGTCGACGCGCAGGACCTGTCGCTGAACGTCTCGCGGGAGATCCTCCAGCAGGACCGCCAGATCCAGTTGATGCACCGGCGTCTGGCGAAGAAGGTGCTGTCGACGGTCAAGGAGATGATGACCGCCGCCTCGGAGCGCTACGCCACGTTCTGGCGGGAGTTCGGCCGCGTCCTCAAGGAGGGGCTGCTGAGCGACTTCGACAACCGCGACGCCATCCTCGGTGTCGCGTCCTTCGCCACGACCCACGACGAGACCGAACCGACCACGCTGCGGCAGTACGTCGAGCGGATGAAGGACGGCCAGGAGCACATCTACTACCTGACGGGCGAGTCGCGGCAGGCGATCGAGAACTCCCCGCACATGGAGGCGTTCCGGGCCAAGGGCATCGAGGTGCTGCTGCTGACCGACCCCGTCGACGAGGTGTGGGTCGAGGCGGTCCCCGAGTTCGACGGCAAGCAGCTGCGGTCCGTCGCCAAGGGCGAGGTGGACCTCGACGGCGAGGACGGCGAGAAGGACGCGGCCGGGCGCGAGGAGCGGCAGGAGGAGTACGCGGGCCTGCTGTCGTGGATGACGGAGCGGCTGGGCGAGAGCGTCAAGGAGGTGCGGCTGTCCTCGCGTCTGACGGTCTCCCCCGCCTGCGTCGTCACGGACACGCACGATGTGACGCCGGCGCTGGAGAACATGTACCGGGCGATGGGCCAGACCGTGCCGCAGGTCAAGCGCATCCTGGAGCTCAACCCGGGGCACCCGCTGGTCAGCGGCCTCAACAAGGCGCACGCCGAGCGCGCACAGGACCCGGGTCTCGGCGAGACCGCGGAGCTGCTGTACGACATGGCGCTGCTGGCCGAGGGCGGCGAGCTGAGCGATCCCTCGCGGTTCGTGAAGCTGGTGGCGGACCGGCTGGAGCGCACCTTGTGACCTGCCCCGCGGGCCCGTTCGCCGTCCGGGTCGCGGGTGTCCGTGGGACGGCGTGGGCCTGCGCGGTCCGCCGCTCCGGACGGTGATCCGGCGGCGGACGGGAGGCCGGTGGGCCGCGTCCCGGTTTCCGGGGGCGCGGCCCACCCGTATCCGCTCGCCCGGCCCCGGGCCGTGTCACGCCGTCGCGGCGAGCCCGTTGATGACGCGGTCGAGGAGGCGGTCGAAGACGGCGTCGGGGGCCGGGTCGCGGGCCGGCTCCGCCAGGGCCCGCGCGAGTCGGGGGTATCTGTCCTCGGTGACGGCGGACCGCAGGTGGCGGGCCTGGGCGTCGAGGAGTTCGCCGGGGGTGCGCCCCGCGGCGCCGGACGCCCGTTCCTGGGCGAGTTCATGCGCGACATGGCCGGCCACGAATCCCGTGACGAGGCTGAACGCCTCCAGTCCCGCCTGGGCGTCCGTGTCGAGGGGGGCGAGGACGGCGAGGGCGTGCTCCATGACGACGAGGGTGTTCGGGCCGAGGGTCTGCCGTGCGGGGAGCGCGGCGGGCAGCCACGGGTGGCGCCGCATGATCGCGCGCTGTTCGTGGGCGAGGCGCCGGAGGTCGGCGCGCCAGTCGCCGGTGGGTTCGGCCGGCGGCCGGTGGTCACCGCTCACGTGGTCGATCATGAGCTCCAGCAGGGTCTCCTTGTTGGGGACATAGCTGTAGAGGGACATCGTGCCCGCGCCGACGCGGGCGGCGACCGCGCGCATCGTCACCGCGGCGAGTCCCTCGGCGTCGGCGAGGGCGACGGCCTCGGCGGTGATCGCGGCGCGGTCGTACGCGGGGGGCCTGCCCCGGCGGGGGCGTTCGGCCGGCGCCCAGAGCTGCTCGGGGTCCACTCCGGCGGGGCGGCCGGATGCGCCTGTAGGGGCCACGGTTCCTTCTCCTTCTCTCCCGGGTCATCCAACCACCCGCTATTCTCGTACAACGTACGGAAATAAGTGTGGGACCAGGCCCCGGAAGCGAGGCACCATGACAACGACGACGCACCGCCCCTCCGCACACCGACCTCCTCCGCTCCTACGGGCCATGACGCCCCGGCGCGGCATGCCGCCCAGGCTCCACGACATCGCCCGGGAGACCCGCCTCGTGGTGCCCGCCGCCGACGGCACCCCGCTGCTGACCGACCACTACTTCCCCCTGGCCGACGGCGACTTCCCCACGCTGCTGCTGCGCTCGCCGTACGGGCGGGGCTTCCCCTGGGCACCGATGTACGGGGTGCTCCTCGCCGAACAGGGCTTCCATGTCGTCCTCCAGAGCTGCCGCGGTACCGGAGGGTCGGGCGGGGAGTTCACCCTGTGGCGCGCGGAGGCCGCCGACGGCCTGGCCACCGTCGCCTGGCTGCGCCGGCAGCCCTGGTTCTCCGGCGCGCTGGGGACGATCGGTCCCAGCTACCTCGGCTACGTCCAGTGGGCGCTCGCCCTGGACCCGCCACCGGAGCTGCGCGCGATGGTGGTCCAGCTCGGGGTGCACGATCTGCACGGCTACTTCTACCCGTCGGCGGGCGCGTTCGCGCTGGAGAACTCCCTCGTCACCGCCATGGGTGTGACGCACCAGCACCACGGCGTGCCGCACTTCCTGCGCGCCGCCCTGCGGTTGCGGCGCCACCTCCGGAGGATCACCCGCACGCTGCCCCTCGGCGAGGCGTACCCGGCCGGGCTGGGCGGACGGGTGCCGTTCCTGGAGGAGGCGATGGCGCGCCCCGACCCCGGTGACGCGTCCTGGCAGGGTGCCGACGCCGGGCCGGCGGCCGGCCGCGCGACCGTGCCGACCGCTCTGATCGGCGGCTGGTACGACGTGAACCTCGACCAGACCCTGGAGCAGTACGCGGGGCTGCGGCGGGCCGGCTGCGACACCACGCTGCTCGTCGGCCCCTGGACCCATCACTCCGCCCTCGCCCAGGGCTGGCCCGAGGTCTTCGCGGAGAGCCTCGCCTGGCTGCGGGCCCATCTGTCGGACGACCCGTCCGGCCTGCGCGGTACGCGGGTGCGGGTCCACGTGGGCGGCCGTCGCGCCTGGCACGACCTGCCCGACTGGCCTCCCCCCTCGGCGGACCGCCGCTGGTATCTCGGCGGCGACGGCACCCTGGGCCCCCACGCGCCCGGGGAGGCGGCGGCGACGCCGTCCTTCCGCTACGACCCGGCCGACCCGACGCCGTCGCTGGGCGGCCCGCTGCTGTCCCGCCGGGCGGGGGCCCTGGACAACGCTTCCTTGGAGGCCAGGGACGATGTGCTGACCTTCACCACGGCACCGCTCACCGAGCCGCTCGACGTCCTCGGGCCGGTGCGCGCGGAACTGCGGGTCGCGGCGGACACCGGTCACGCCGATGTCTTCGCCCGGCTCTGCGACGTCGGCCGTGACGGCCGGTCGGTCAACGTCTGTGACGGGCTGCGGCGTCCGCGTCCCGCCGACGCCGCGGGGGACGCCCCGGCCGGTGTCACGGTGGCGATGAGCTCCACCGCCCACCGCTTCGCCGCCGGGCACCGTATCCGGTTGCAGATCAGCGGGGGCGCCCACCCCCGCTTCGCCCGTCACACCGGCACCGGTGATCCCCTGGCGACGGGGACCCGGCTCGTCCCGGCCGAGGTCCGGCTCCACCACCCGTCCGCGCTGGTCCTTCCCGTCACCGACGGGAGCTGCCTCGGGGCGCGGTCCTGACCCGCGCCCCGGTCATGCCGTCCCGCGGACGCGCCGGCGCCGGGGCCGTTCGCGCGGTGCGGCGGTCCGGGCCGGCGGGCCGTGGTGGTGGCTGATGACGAGGAGGACGGCGACCAGGAGCCAGTTGGCGAGCATCGCGGAGCCGCCCTGGGCGAGGAACGGCAGGGCCTTGCCGGTGAACGGCATCAGGCCCGTCACTCCCCCGGCGACGATGAACACCTGGAGCGCGAGGGTGGTGGACAGCCCGGCGGCGACCAGCTTGCCGAAGGGATTCCCCGCGGCGAGCGCGGTCCGCAGTCCGCGCTCGGCCAGCAGCCCGTAGAGGAGCAGGACGGCCGTCACCCCGGCGAGGCCGAGTTCCTCGCCGACGGTGGTGAGGATGAAGTCGCTGCGGCCCGCGAACCCGATGAGGTCCGGCCGGCCCGCCCCGAGGCCGGTCCCCGTCATGCCTCCGGAGCCGAAGCTGAACAGCGCCTGCGCCGCCTGGTCGGAGATCAGGCCGGCCGGGCGCCGCTCGGGCGGCAGATAGATGTCGAACGGGTGCAGCCAGGCGACCACCCGTCCCTTGACGTGGGGTTCCGTCGTGCCGACGGCGGCCGCGCCGAGTACGGCCAGGGCGACGCCGCACACCACCCAACCGGTGCGTTCGGTGGCGGTGTAGAGCATGGCGATGAAGACGCCGAAGAAGAGGAGGGAGGTGCCGAGGTCCCGTTCGAGGACGAGGACGAGCATGCTCAGGACCCACACCGCGGCCAGCGGGCCGATCTGCCGGCCGTGCGGCAGCGTCATGCCCAGCATCCGGCGGCCGGTGAGGGAGAGGGCGTCGCGGCGGAGCACGAGGTAGCCGGCGAAGAACACGACGATGGAGATCTTGGCGAACTCGCCCGGCTGGACGGAGACCGGCCCGAGGTGCACCCAGCGCTTGGCGCCGTAGGTGTCCCCGGGGAAGAAGGCGGGCGCCATCAGCAGCGCGAGCGAGACCGCCATGGTGACGTAGAGATAGCGCTGGAGCAGGCGGTAGTTCCGCAGCGCCACGAGCGTCACGCTGAACGCGGCCACGCCGAGGGCGGTCCACAGGAGCTGTCCGGGGGCCGCGGGGGCGGAGCCGAAGCGGGTGGCGTAGACGGGGTCCAGGCGGTGGATGAGCAGCAGGCCGAGGCCGGTGAGGAGGAAGGCGAGGGGGAGGATGAGGGGGTCGGCCCGTGGTGCCCAGCGGCGTACGGCGGCGTGGGCGGCCGCGGCGAGGCACAGGAGGGAGGCCGTCAGTCCGGGGAGTCCCGGGGGCAGGGAGCCGGTGCGGGCCAGGCCGTCGGCGGTGAGGCCGAGGGCGAGGACGGCGACGGCCAGGGCGAGCAGGGTCGCCTCGGCGCGCCGTGGGTTCAGTCCACGCACGGGACGCCTCCTCCTTCGACGGTCTCCTTGGGACGGGCGGGCGACGGCGCGGGGGCCGGGTGCGGTGCGGGTGCGGTCGTCCCGGTGCCGCGTTCCCGTGCCTCCTTGACGAGGCGGCGTATCTTGTCGCGGTCGACGATGTTGACGTCCTCGCCGTGGTGCTTGGCGAAGCCCTCGACGGGCAGGGTGGTGAACCCGACGTTGCCGCGGGAGAGGTTCTTGGCCTGGTCGAGGAAGGAGAGCACGTCCCATCCCTCGTCGAGGACGACGTTGTCCTTCGCGGCCCTGCGCAGTTCCAGGAGCCGGGCGGGGTGGGCGAGGGTGCCGACGTCGTGGAGCCGGTGCAGGGCGGAGGCGAGGAACGCCTGCTGACGGCGGGTGCGGTCGAGATCGCCGCGGGGCAGGCCGTGACGCTGGCGGACGAAGGCCAGGGACTGCGCGCCGTCGAGGGTCTGTTCGCCGGCGAGGAAGCCGGCGCCGGAGTAGCGGTCCTTGACCGGGTGGTTGAGGCAGACCTTCACCCCGCCGAGGGCGTTGGCGAGGTAGTAGAAGCCGGCGAGGTTGAGTTCGGTGAAGTGGTCCACGGGCACGTCGAGGAAGGTGCGGACGGTGTCGATCTGGGCACGCCGCCCGGCCTCGCGGCCCTCGTGCTCCAGCCGCCGCCGGTCGGTGACGCCCTGGGCGCGCAGGGCGCTCTCCTTGGCGGCCTTCGCCAGCCCGTACGCCTTCTTGATCTTGTCCTGGCCGTGGCCGGGTATGTCGACGAGGTCGTCGCGGGGGACGGAGAAGCCCTTGATCCTTCCGCCGTCGGCGGGGACGTGCAGCAGGAGGAGGGTGTTGGCGTTGTAGCCGCCGATCTCCGAGCTGCCCGCGTGCAGTTTCTCCAGCACCTCCGGGGGCAGGTCCCGGCCGTCGTGGTCCTTCCTGCTGTCCAGGCCCATGATCAGGATGTTGGTGGAGCCGTCGCGGGAGCGGGGCGCGCCGCCGCCGAGCGCGGTGGACGAGCCGATGCTCGCGAAGTCCCGGTAGAGGTACCAGGCCGCGGCCGCGGCGCAGCACACCAGGGCGGCGGTGACGGTCAGCAGGACGCGGGCCGTCCGCCCGCGGCGCGAGGACCGGGCGCGGCGGTGGCGCCGCCGGTCCGTGGTGTCGGCGGGGTGTCGGGGCATGCCGACGATCCTGCGGGCGCGCTCCTGAAAGGTTCCTGAAGATCCTGAGGATTCCCGGGGCGTCTTCAGGAAGCACCCGCACCGGGCCCGGCCCCGCGCGCATGCGATATTTGACCGGTGAAAATCCTGGTCATCGAGGACGAGCAGGCGCTCGCCGACACCCTGCGCCGGGCCCTCTCCTCGGACGGCCACTGGGTGGACGTCGCCCACGACGGGCACACCGGGCTGGACCTGGCGCTGACCGGCGGCCACGACGCGATCGTGCTGGACCTGATGCTGCCGGGACTGAGCGGCGCCGAGGTGTGCCGGCGGCTGCGGAAGCTGGACGACCACACCCTTGTCCTCATGCTCACCGCGAAGGACGGCGAGTACGACGAGGCCGACGGGCTCGACGCGGGCGCCGACGACTATCTGACCAAGCCCTTCTCCCTCGTCGTCCTGCTCGCCCGGCTGCGCGCCCTCGGGCGGCGCGCCAAGCGGGACCGCCCCGCGACGCTCCAGGCGGGCGATCTGACGCTGGACGTCGCCGCACGGCTGTGCCGACGTGGCGGGCGGACCGTCGAACTGACCTCGCGGGAGGCCGATGTGCTGGGGTGTCTGATGGCCGCGGCCGGGAGCGTGGTCCCCAAGCAGGACATCCTCGACGAGGTGTGGGCGCCGCCCGCGGACCTCGACCCCAATATCGTCGAGGTGTACGTCAGCGCGCTCCGCAAGAAGATCGACGCCCCCTTCGGCCGGCACACCATCCGCACCGTACGGGGCGTCGGCTACCGGCTGGCACCCGATGGGCCCTGACCGCCCGCGCCGGCTCCGCCTGCCCCGGCCCCGTACGCTGCGCGGCCGGACCACGGTGGCGGCCGTGCTGACGATGGTGGTCGTGCTGGCCACCGGCGGCGGCTGGCTCTGTCTCACCCTGCGCGGCAACCTCCTGGACAACGCGGCGGACCGTACCGAGCTCGCCGCCCGCAAGG
>NZ_JCANQV010000235.1:0-9366 GCF_059553635.1 Candidatus Streptomyces philanthi | reverse complement strand
GCGCGCCCGGCCCGCTGATTCCGAGGCTCTCGCACCACGCGCGCCCCGGCCGTCTCCCCGGGAACCGCCACCCGTACGGCCCGCGCCCCACCCGTACGGGCCAGTGGCGCCGCCCCCGTACGGCCGTTCCGGATGGCGGGGCCCCCGGGGCCGGGTGAGGCTGCGGTCGTGACCGGCAAATGATCACTTTCGACAGAGCCCCCGGAGGCGTGCCGTGACCGTCCTTTCCTCCCTCCTCGACGCCCGCCCCGCCCGGCGGTCCCCGGACCGACCATCCCGCCCCCGCCGCCACACCCCGCTGCGGCGGGCCGTGGTCGCCCTGCTGCTCGCCTGCACCCTGACCGCGGGCGTGGCCGCCTGCGGCAGGGCGAGCCAGAGCCAGAGCAGCAGCGGAGCGGTCGCGGCGGCGCCCAGTCCCACCACCTCCGCCGAGCGGCAGAAGTTCGCCAAGACCCGCTTCGTCGCCAACGCCGGTCTCGCGGCGGGCGCCACCTACGAGTGGATCGTCAAGCCCTACAAGGCGGGCAAGTTCAAGAAGGGGGCGCACGGCCGCAAACTGGCGCTGTTCAAGGCCGGACTCGCCGGTGTCTTCACCTACAACAGGCTCAAGGCGGCGACCAGGAACGCCAAGGGCGACCCGCTTCTCTCCAAAGCCGTCGCCCCGCTCTCCCGCGGCATCGACAAGCTCAAGGAGCTGGGCATGAAGATGCGCAGGGGCGAGGTGTCCCCCGGGGACGTCGGTGCCTTCCAGGGGATCATCAGCCAGGTCAAGGACGCGGGCAAGAGCGCCGGAGCCCCGGTGAAGGACCAGGTGCCCTCACTCCAGCAATTGAAGAGCTGACCGACCGGTCCGCGCGCTACCGTGCGGCCCCATGACACTCAGAGGAACCCTCAGCCACACCCGGTACTGCGACGCGTTCGCCGCCGAGACCGACCGGTTCCGGGCCGCGCTGCACGGCGCCGACCTCACCGCCACCGTGCCGACCTGCCCGGACTGGACGCTCGCCGACCTGGCCCGGCACGTCGGTGCCGCGCACCGCTGGGCCGGGTCGCTCGTCGCCACCCGCGCCACCACGGACGTGGCGGTGGAGGACGTCCCCGGCGCGGCCGGCCCGGACACCGACGACGCGGCGGCGCTGGACGCCTGGCTCGCCGAGGGGGCCGAAGCGGCGGTACGGGTCCTGCGGGAGGCCGGACCGGACGCACCGGTGTGGAGCTGGTCGCCCCTGCACACCGCGGGGTTCTGGGCCCGGCGGATGACCCACGAGACGGTCGTCCACCGGGCCGACGCCGCCCTCACCAGCGGCGCCCCCTTCGACGTACCGGCCGATGTCGCCGCCGACTGCGTCGAGGAGTGGCTGCAACTCTGCTCCCTGCCCGGCCTCCTGGCACGCCGCACCGATCCCGCGGCGCCGCTGTTCGGCCCCGGCCGCGTCCTCGGTCTGGAGGCCACCGACGTACCGCCCGGAACGGACGCCGCCTGGACCCTCGACCTCACGGGCGACCGCCCGGTCCACCGGCGCGGCCCCGGTGAGGCCGCGGTCGTCCTGCGCGGTCCGCTCACCGATGTCCTGCGGGTCTTCTACCGCCGTCTGCCCGCCGGGAGCGACCGCGTCGAGGTGACCGGCGACCGCGCGCTGCTGGACCGGTGGCTGGAGGTGGCGTCCTTCGGGTGACGGGCCGGGCCGCCCTACGCCGTCAGTTCGGCGAGCACCCGCAGGGTGTGCGGGTCGGGGGCGGTCACCAGCAGGTCGGTCACCGGTCCCGCGCGCCACAGCTCCAGCCGCTCCGCGATCCGCTCCCGCGGCCCGACCAGGGAGATCTCGTCGGCGAACGCGTCCGGCACCGCGTCCACCGCCTCCTGCCCGCGCCCCTGGAGGAACAGCTCCCGCACCCGCCGCGCCTCCTCGGGAAAGCCCATACGGGCCATCAGGTCGGCGTGGAAGTTGCGGGTGGCGTGCCCCATGCCGCCGATGTAGAAGCCGAGCATCGCCTTGACGGGCAGCAGCCCCTCGGTGACGTCGTCGCAGACCACGGCCCGTACCAGCGGCGCGATCCGGAAGCCGTCCGGCGCCCCGGCCAGCGCCGCCTCATGGATGCCGGCGCGCAGCGGCGACCAGTACAGCGGCAGCCAGCCGTCGGCGATCCGTACCGTCTGGGCGACGTTGCGGGGGCCCTCAGCGCCGAGCAGGACGGGCAGGTCGGCGCGGAGCGGGTGGGTGATCGACTTCAGGGGGCGGCCGAGGCCGGTGCCGTCCGGGCCCCGGTAGGGCAGCGGATGGAAGCGTCCCTCGGTCACCACCGGTCCCTCTCGGCGCAGGACCTGGCGGACCGTCTCCACGTACTCGCGGGTCGCGGTCAGCGGGCTCGCCGGGAACGGGCGGCCGTACCAGCCCTCGACGACCTGGGGCCCGGACAGCCCGAGGCCCAGGAGGACCCGGCCGCCGGAGAGGTGGTCGAGCGTCAGCGCGTGCATCGCGGTGGCGGTGGGGGAGCGCGCCGCCATCTGCGCGATGCCGGTGCCCAGCCCGATGCGGGAGGTGTGGGCGGCGATCCAGGTGAGGGTGGTGAAGGCGTCCGAGCCCCAGGACTCCGCCGTCCACACCGTGGTGTAGCCGAGGCGTTCGGCCTCCCGGACGAGATCGAGATGGCGGGGGTCGGGGCCGCGCCCCCAGTAGCCGAGTGCCAGACCCAGTCGCATCGCCGGCGCCTCCCTGTGCTGACTGGTCGTCAGATGGATGTTCCGGCGCACTGTACGACCCGGTGGCGGGCAGCGCAACGGCCCTCCGCCCCGGGGACGGAGGGCCGTGGCAGGCTGCGGATCAGCCGCGCTGGATGCCGGTGGTGTCCTGGAGGACGCCGCGCCGGCCGTCCTGGGTCTGTGCGACCAGGGCGTGACCGCGCTGGTCCACCGCGAGGTACCAGGTGCCGGGCGCCAGCTCGGCGATCGGCGTCGGCGAACCGTCCTCGCCGTACAGCGGGCGCGCCACGGGCACCGCGAACCAGAACGGGGCGAACTCCACGGGCGTGCCCGCCGCGGCGGTCGCGCCGTGCGCGCCCCCCGTCGCGGCACCCGCCGGGTACTGCTGCTGGCCGCCGTAGCTCGGGTCCTGCTGCGCGCCGCCCGGGTAGCCGTACCCCTGGCCCTGCTGGGGGCCCGGGTAGCCGTAGCCCTGCTGCGGGCCCGTGCCGTACGGGGACGCGACGGGCTGCGGCTTGGGGGCGCCCAGCAGCGCGGGCTGGAGCGCGGGCACCAGCGGGGTGGCGACCGCGGCACCGGCCATCACCACGGCGGCGAGCAGACCCAGCAGCAGGCCGGCCGCAGGGCTGGTGCTGACGGTCCACCAGAGCGTCGTCCACACGACGAAGACGGACAGTGCGGTGCCCAGCTGCCCCAGCTCGAAACCGGCGACCTTCGGCGGCTGCGGCAGCACCCGCCCCGCGACGATCAGCGCGGCCGCGATCACACCCGCCAGGTAGATGGTCATCAGCGACGGCAGGATGTTCCAGGCGTTGGGGCCCGAGACCGTCGGCGGGCAGAAGCTGCCGACGCAGTTGCCACCGGTCGAGTAAAGGCTGAAGAACGAGGCGATGAACAGCAGCACCGCTGCTCCGATCACCACGCCGTCGCCTCGTTTGAGGGAGCGGATGTTCACGTAAGGATCCTTTGTCGGTTTCGGTGTTCCGGTCATCGGGGTCTGCGCGGCGCGGGCACGGCGGAGGCCCCCCATCGTAAAGGGGAACCCTCCGCCCAAGCCGTCGGGCCGCTGTCGTGGTATCGGCGCGTCACCGGCTTCCGTAACGGTGCGCGGGTACCGGGCAGGGGTGTTCCGGACGTTTCCGCTCGCGCGTTCACCGGGTCAGGAAGTCCGTGATGCCCTCGGTGATCCCCCGTGCCGCCTTTTGCCGCCAGGCCGGATCGGTCAATTTCCGGGCGTCCTTCGGATCGCGCATATTGCCGCATTCGAGGAACACCTTGGGCACCTTCGAGAGGTTGAGTCCGCCGAGATCGGAACGGGTGTCCAGACCCGTACCGCCCGCGAGGTAATTGGACCGGGCGCTGCCGGTCACCGCCGCGAAGCGGTCCGCGAGACGCTCGCCCAGCCTCCGCGACGGACCGGTGACGGCCGTGGTGTCCGCGGCGCCGGCCCGGACGCGGGCGGGCAGGATGACATGGAAGCCCCGGTTGCCGGGCGCCGAACCGTCGGCGTGGACCGAGACCACGGCGTCCGCGTGCGCCGCGTTCCCCGCGCGGGCCCGCTCGTCCACGCACGGCCCCCAGGGGCGGTCGCCGTCATGCGTGAACACCACCTTCGCGCCCTCGGCCCGCAGCAGCGCCCGCGCGTGGCGGGCGACGTCCAGGGTGAACGAGGCCTCCGGGTAGCCGTCGTCGGTGGCGGTGCCGGTGGTGTCGCACTCCTTGCGGCCGTTGCCGGCGTCCACCCGCCGGGAGATCTCGCGGCCGTGGGCGCTGTTGCGCGGGTTGTGCCCGGGGTCGAGGACGACGGTCCGCCCGGCCAACGGGCCCGCCGGGCGCGTCGCGGTGGCCCTGGGGGAGGGTGTCGCGGTGGCGGCGGTCGCGGACGGGTCCGGCGCGGGGCGTTCCGCCCGGCAGCCCGTGGCGCCGGCGGCCACCACGAGCAGCGGGACGAGCAGGGATATGCCGTACGGGCGGCTGCGGGACGCGGCGGCGATGGCCCTCACCCGCCTCAGAGGCCCGGCCCGGTGCGCCGCAGCACATGGAGCGAGCGGCACGCCGAGACCTCGGTGAACGCCCCGGACTCCAGCGCCCGGCGGTAGATCCGGTACGGGGCCTGCCCGCCGTCCGCCGGGTCGGCGAACACATCGTGGATGACCAGCAGCCCGCCGTCCGCGAGATGCGGCACCCAGCCCTCGTAGTCGGCGCCGGCGTGCTCGTCGGTGTGCCCGCCGTCGACGAACATCAGGCCCAGCGGGGCCCGCCAGAGCGCGGCGGCCTGCGGGGAGCGTCCGACCAGGGCGATCACCTGCTCCTCCAGGCCCGCCGCGTGCAGGGCGCGGCGGAAGGCGGGCAGGGTGTCCATCCGGCCGACCTCGGGGTCGACCACCTCCGGGTCGTGGTACTCCCAGCCCGGCTGCTGCTCCTCGCTGCCCCGGTGGTGGTCGACGGTGACCACCGGGACGCCGGCCGTGCGCGCGGCGTCGGCGAGCAGGATCGTGGAGCGTCCGCAGTACGTGCCGATCTCCAGCAGCGGCAGTCCGAGCGTGCCCGCCGCGGCCGCCGCCGCGTACAGGGCGAGCCCCTCGTCCACGGGCATGAAGCCCTTCGCGGCCTCGAAGGCGGCGAGGATCTCCGGGCGCGGCGTCGCGTCCGGCTGCGGCGTCGTGGCAGCGGCCATGGGCGTCCTCCAGGGGTGCGGTTCCGGTGGCTCATGGTGCCGTACGCGGGGAACGGCGCCGGATGCGGGTGGGGCGGAGGCCGGGACATCGCCCGGTTTTCCGGGAATCCGGCGTATGCGGGAATGGGGACGGTGCGGCGCGGATGACGGGGGCGGAATGCCGTCGAACGCCGTACGGGGCAAGGGATTCCGTGCCGCCGGGCCGCGCGCCATTCGCGGGAGGGGAATCCGGGGAATGCGGCGCCGGGAATCCGGTGTGTTCCCTGTGGCGCCCGCCGGCCCGCCGCCCTCTCCTTGTTCGTTTCCTGTGCGCTTCTCGACAGCTGTCCGTCGGATGTTGTTTCGATGCCGTTCCGGTACCGGCCCGTTCTGGAAATTCACCGGACCGTTTCCCCTTCGCGTCCCGCCCGTTTCCCGGTAATTGCGGACCGGTTCCACCACGGCCGCGCCGTACGGGAGCCCCGCGCCCCGCCGTCCCCTCCGTACCTTCGCCCGGCCTTCCCTCGTACTGGAACCTGTTCTACTCTGCCGGGCGCACGCCCCGACCGTTCCCGCGTTCCCGCTGACCCCAGGAGGACACGCATGGCTGGCAAGGCGTACATCGTCGGCGTCGGGATGACGAGGTTCCGCAAGCCCGGGAGCGAGGACGCGCACTACGCGGACCTGGCGAAGGAGGCCGGCGGCGCGGCGCTCGCCGACGCCGGCATCGGCTACGAGGCGGTCGAACAGGTCCCGGCCGGCCACTGCTTCCAGCCCTCGGCCGCCGGCCAGCGCGCCGCGTACGAACTGGGCCTGACCGGCGTCCCCGTCTACAACGTCAACAACAACTGCGCCACCGGCGCCACCGCGCTGATGCTGGCCCGTCAGTTCGTCGCCTCCGGCCTCAACGACTGCGTCCTCGCCCTCGGCTTCGAGACCATGCGCCGCGGACCGCTCGGCGGCGGCGCGGACCCCGGCGGGTTCGCCGCCTCCCCGGTGGCGCGGCACTACGCCGTGATGGCGGCCCGGCACGGCTTCGCGCGGACCCCGCCCACCGCCCAGATCTTCGGCAACGCCGCCCGCGAGCACATGGAACGCCACGGCACCACCGAGGAACAGCTCGCCGCCGTCGGCGCCAAGAACCACCGGCACTCCGTCCGCAACCCCTACGCCCAGTTCCGGGACCCGTACACCGTCGAGGAGGTCCTGGCGTCGAAGACCGTCCACGCGCCCCTGACCAAGCTCCAGTGCTCACCGACCTCCGACGGCGCCGCCGCCGCGGTCGTCGCCTCCGAACGGTTCGTCCGCGCCCACGGACTGCGCGAGGTGGCGGTGGAGATCGCCGGGCAGGCGATGACCACCGACACCGAGGAGAGCTTCGCCTCCGGCTCCTGCGTCGACGTCGTCGGCCGGCCGCTGTCCCGCGCCGCCGCCCGGCAGGCGTACGAGGAGAGCGGACTCGGCATCGAGGACGTGGACGTCGTCGAGCTGCACGACTGCTTTTCGGTCAATGAGCTGCTGACGTACGAGGCGCTCGGGATGTGCGCCGAGGGCGCGTCGGGGAAGCTCGTCGCCGACGGCGCCACGACCTACGGCGGGCGCTGGGTGGTCAACCCCTCGGGCGGACTGATCTCCAAGGGGCACCCGCTGGGCGCGACGGGACTCGCACAGGCCGCTGAGCTGGTATGGCAGTTGCGGGGAACGGCGGGGGAGCGGCAGGTGCCCGGCGCCCGGACGGGACTCGCGCACAACATCGGCCTCGGCGGCGCGGCGGTGGTGACGCTGCTGCGCAAGTGACGTACGCGAACGGGCCGAACGGGAGACGGGACGAGGGGGAGGGGAGGCGCGGACACCGCTCCCTCCGCCCCGGGTCCTAGGACCACGGAAAGGTGGCCGGTGCACCGTTATCCCGATGCGCCCGGCGCACGACCGGTGCGAGCATGTGCCGCATGCCCCCGATAGCTCCCTCCACCACCATGTCCGCCACCGAGCGCCGTACGGCAGCCCCTGCGTGGCTGGTGATGCTGCTGGTCTGCGCAGGGCAGTTCCTCGTCGTCCTGGACGTCTCGGTCGTGAACGTGGCACTGCCCGCCGTCCGCGCCGGACTCGGCCTGAGCGAACTCGGCCTCCAATGGATCGTCAACTCCTACGTCATCACCTTCGCCGGGTTCATGCTGCTCGGCGGCCGGGCCGCCGACCTCTTCGGGCGCAAACGGATCTTCGTCATCGGCCTCAGCCTCTTCACGGTCGCGAGCCTGGCCGGCGGACTGGCGCAGGAACCCTGGCAGTTGATCGGGGCACGGACCATCCAGGGCGTCGGTGCCGCCGTCCTCGCCCCGGCCACCCTCACCATCCTCACCACGTCCTTCCCGGCGGGCGCGGCCCGCACCAGGGCCATCGCCACCTGGACCGCGGTCGGCGCGGGCGGCGGCGCGGTGGGCGGCCTCGTCGGCGGCGTCCTCACCGAGTTCCTGTCCTGGCGCTGGGTGCTGCTGATCAACGTGCCGGTCGGCGCGGTCGTCCTGGCCGGAGCCGCGCTCTGGCTCACCGAGAGCCGGCAGGGCGAGGCCCGCAGGCTCGACGTCCTGGGCGCACTGCTGGCCACCGGCGGTCTGGCGCTGGTGGCCTTCGGCATCGTACGGACCGAGACCGCCGGCTGGACGTCACCCGCCGCACTGCTCCCGCTGGCCGCCGGACTCGTCGTCGTGGGGGGGTTCATCGCGGTCGAGGCACGGACCAGGGCCCCGCTGATGCCGCTGGGCCTCTTCCGGCTGCGGTCGGTCTCCTCGGCCAACGCGGCGATGGTGCTGTCGGGCGCCGCGATGTTCTCGATGTGGTACTTCCTCTCCCTCTACATGCAGAACGTGCTGCACTACACGCCGCTCCAGGCCGGCCTCTCGTTCCTGCCGCACTCGCTGTGCATCGTGCTCGGCTCGAAGATCGCCCCCTGGCTGATGCACCGCATCGGCGCCAAGAGCCTGGCCGTCACGGGCGCGGTGATCTCCGTGTGCGGCATGGCCTGGCAGGGCACGATGGGCCTCGACGGCACCTACGTCGGCACCCTGCTCGCCCCCGGCGTACTGATGGCGCTGGGCGCCGGACTGACCGCCACCCCGACCGCCGCCATCGCCACCTCCGGCACCGACCCCGCCGACCAGGGCCTGGTCTCCGGCCTGATCAACACCTCGCGCCAGATGGGCGGTGCCCTCGGTCTGTCGATCCTGTCCACCGTCGCCGCCACCCGCGCCGCGTCCGGGCACGGCCGCGCCGCCCTCGCCGACGGCTACGGCTTCGCCTTCCACGTCGGCGCGGGCGTCCTCGTCGGCGGCATCGTCCTGATGCTCGTCGCCCTGCCGAGGCGGCGGGAGGACGCCGCGCACTGAGGGGCGCGCACGACGGAGGGGGAACCGCGCGCCCGCCGGGGCGTCACGGGCGGACGCCGGGACGCGGGCCGTGCGAGGGTGTTGCGCATGACGACGACACCGGACGGACGGCACGTACCGCCCCCGCACGCCGACGAACACACCATGCTGGCCGCCTGGCTGGACTTCCACCGCGCCACCCTGGCCCTCAAATGCGCCGGCCTCACGGACGACCAGGCCCGCCTGGTCTCCGCGGCGCCCTCGCCGATGACGCTGCTGGGCCTGGTGCAACATCTTGCCGAAACGGAACGCAACTGGTTCCAGCGGGTGTTCGCGGGCCGCGACCTGCCGCCGGTCCTGGAGGACGCCGGGGACGGCTTCACGCTCGTCCCCGGGTACGGGATCGACGAGGTGCTGGACGCCTGGCGCGCCGAGGTCGAACGCAGCCGCGAGGCGGTCGCCGGCGCGACGCTCGGCGACGTGGGCCGGCTCCCGGCACGGGAGGCCGCCCATATCGGCAGCGAGCAGGTCTCCCTCCGCTGGATCATGATTCACATGATCGAGGAGTACGCGCGTCACAACGGCCACGCCGACCTGCTCCGCGAGCGCATCGACGGGACCACCGGGGCGTGAGACCTCCGGCGCGG